>NZ_JBEEAC010000034.1:0-67737 GCF_040120695.1 Plantactinospora sp. B6F1
GCGACCAGCGGAAACCTACACACCATCCCTCAACCCACACCCCTACAACTCGAAATCCTGGACCTACTCGACGTCAACCCGCTGGAATGGTGCTGACGATCGCCGACGTGCGGAATACGGGCCTAGCGCAGCGGCGCCCGGCGGCCGGTCATGCCGCCATCTCGGCGGCCGCGGCGAGTTTGCGGGTGTTTTCGACTGCCATGGTGTGGATTTCTTGTTCGGTGAAGCCGGCGTCGAGGAGGTGGTCGGCGAAGAGGGCGAGGCCGTCTTCGACGGGTGGGTTGAAGGGTTGTCCGAGGTCGCTGGAGAGGACGGAGTGGGTGACGCCGACGGTGCGGATGTTGGTGATGAGGTCGTGCCAGGAGACTTTGCCGGTGTGGGGGGTGGTGAAGCAGCGTTCGAGGAGGGCACCGGCTTCGGCGAGTTCGTGTTGTTGGTCGGTGGTGAGGCGTTGGGAGGTGAATTCGGGGTGGGTGACGACGGTGCGGCGGATGCCGTGGTGGTTGGCGGCGTGGATGAGGGTGAGGATTTCGGGGCCGGAGAGGTGACCGGTGGCGAGGACGAGGTCGTGGCGGGCGATGACTTTGAGGACGTGGTGGGTGTTGGGGAGGAGGTTCCCGTCGGGGTCGAGGATGTCGACGGGGTTGGGGATGATCCCGTGGGTGTGTAGGTCGGCCTGGAGGGCTCCCCACATCGCGGGGGTGGCGCCGGGGAGATCGGTGGTGGTGGTGCGGCGTTGGTTGGCGGCGTCGACGGTGGGCATCCAGACGATGCGGGCGCCTTGGCGGGCGGCGATTTCGACGGCGGTGGGGTTCATGCCGCCGATGGAGCCGTTGAGGGTGATGGCGCCGAGGACGTCGGTGCCGGGTGCGGCTTTGCGGACGACGGCGGCGCGTTCGGCGGTGGGGACGTAGTGGGATTTGAGGACGAGGCCGGCGAGGCCGACCTCGGCGAATCGGTGGGCGAGGTCGAGGTCGTCGATGCGGCGCGGCATGACGTCGGGTGCGACGTGTACGTGGGTGTCGTAGGCGCCCTGTACGAGGGCGCGGGCGCGGGCGGACGGTACGGGATGCTCTGACATGTCACTCCTTGTGGCAGAGGGATGGGCATGGCCGATTCAGGCCGTACGGGTGCCGTCGGACGGGCCGGAGCGCCGCCGGACCGCCGTGGCGGTGTTGGCCAGAGTGGACTCGACGTGCCCGAGGTGTCGCCGCATCGCGGCCTCGGCGGCGTCCGGGTCCCGGGCGGCGATCGCCTCGACGACCGCGACGTGCTCGCCCAGTGACTGTGCCGGTCGGCTGGGCACCAGGATGGTGCGGTACTGGAAGCGGACGAGCTGGGCCCGGAGCCCGGTGATGAGCCGGGCCGCGGTCTCGTGCCGGGACGCCGCGATGATCGCGGCGTGCAGCTTGGCGTTCCCCTCGGAGTAGCCGAGCAGGTCGTCCTGCTCCAGCTTCCGGGCCATCCTGGCGAGCACTCGGCGGATCGTACTGATCTCCCGGGCGGTGGCGTTCAGCGCGGCCTGACGCGCCGTGAGCGCCTCCAGCACAGCCCGGACCTGGAGGATCTCGACCGCCTCCTCCTCGGTGACCAGCCGCACGTGCGCGCCCCGGTTCGGGGTGAGCACGACCAGCCCGTCCTGGGCCAGCCGGACCAGTATCGTCCGGACGGTCGCCCGGCTGACCTGTAGCCGGTTCGCCAACTCGACCTCGATCAGCCGCTCGTTGGGCATCAACTCGCCCCGGTGGATGGCCCCGCGCAGTTCCTGGTACGCCTCGTCCGCCGAGCGGGCCGATGAAGGGCGCGGCGTGCCCGCCGCTCGGCGGCCCGCCGTTGCCGGGGGTCGTACGGCGCCAGTCACGACACGGTCACCGAGGTCGAGCGACACCTCCCGAGCAGCCGCCGGTGCCCGACCGGCAGCCATCCACATCGGACGGTAGCCGTGCGGCCCCACACCGACTCCGGACACCTCGGGACGGTATGCCCCGAGGTGTCCGGGTAAGAACCCTCACCGGCGCCCGCCGTCCCCCGCTCCAGCCCGCCAGCCCGCAACATTGTCTCCTAGATTATCAACAATCTTGTTGACAGGATTGCTGCCAGAACTTCCCTTGTCAACAAGGCTCTGACCTGGGAGAAGGCTGCTTCGACAGCGGGTGTGGAGCCTTCTGAGCCTCAGAAACTGGCCCGATTTCGTCGGTGACAAGTCGAACCTAGGTCATCTACGATTCTCGACCGGGCGAGGGTCGGCGCGGTTGGTGTCGTTCAGGCGAAGGGCCGCATCCTCCGCGCAGGTGCGTTGCGGACCGCCCATCCACAAGCGAAAGCTGGAGGCACACATGTTCAGACGCTCTCGGGTCCTGGCGGCAGCGCTGCTCGCCACGGCGCTGGTCGTGAGCGGTTGCAGCGGCGGCGACGGGGACGACGACGCGTCCGCCGAGGGGACCGACAAGGTCGCCTACATCACGGCGTTCGGCGCCGTGGGACGGGACTCCTTCGTCTGGGTGGCGAAGGAGAAGGGCTACTTCGCCGAGGCCGGCATCGAGGTCGATATCAAGAAGGGCGCGGGTAACGCGCCGAACCTCACGGCGCTCAAGTCGGGAGAGGTCCAGTTCGCCTCGCTCGACTTCACCGGTGCGGTGATCCAGGCCGGCAAGGGCGAGTTCACCGACTGGCGGGCGGTCGCCGCGGTGCACCAGCAGACGCTGATCTCGGTGATGACCACCAAGGACACCGACATCACCGGCCCGAAGGACCTGGCCGGCAAGACCATGGCCACCGGCAAGGGCTCGGTCACCGAGCTGCTCTTCCCGGCGTACGCCAAACTGGCCGGTCTCGACCCGGCCACCGTCAAGATCGAGGGCGTGCAGGCCACCGCACTCAACGGTCTGATGGCGAGCCGGAGGGTGGACGCGCTCGGCACCTTCCTGCTCAGTCGGGACGCGCTGGCGGCGGCCTCCAAGAAGGAGGTCGTCATCCTGCCGTACAGCGACTACCTGCGGGACCTGTTCGGCAACGCCATCATCACCACTCCCGGCCTGATCGAAAAGGACTCGGACCTGGTCCGCCGGTTCACCGGTGCTCTGCTCAAGGGCCTGCAGTACACCATCGACAACCCGGAGGAGGCGGCGACGATCCTGAACAAGGCGGAGCCGACGTACCCGGTCGCCTCCGGGGTCGGTGAGATCAAGGCGATGACCCCGTACGTCGTGCCGGCCGGTGGTGCCCCGATCGGTGCGATGGACGAGGGTCGGGTGGCCCGCACCATCGCCATCCTGCAGAGCTCCGGCCTGATGCCCTCCGGCCTCAGCCCGGCGAGTGTCGTCGACCTCGACATCGTGCCGAAGGCCTGACGAGGCGGCTCGACGACCGGCAAGACCCGACCGCTGCCGAGTAGCCCTCGCCGGCGGTCGGGCGTTCCTGACGAACGGGGACGGTGGTCGGACCGGCTGCCGTCCCTTCTTCGTCGCACCGCCGGGACACCGTCCGGCATCTCGATCACCGCGATCACCGCGTTCCTCGCCGCCCGAAAGGACCCTACGGGATTCACCATGACTGACAAGACGACCGACGCCGGGCTGCGACGTGTGTGGGTCAACGCCGGGCTCCCCGCACTGGGTACGCTGTTGGCGCTCGCGATCTGGTGGCTGATCACCATCGCCTTCAGCATCGAACCGTTCTGGCTACCCGCACCGCCGGACGTGGTGGAGGCGTTCCAGCGGCTCTCCGGTCACCTGGCCGAACAGGCCGGAGTCACCCTGATCGAGACGGTCGCCGGCTTCGCCATCGGCTCGACCGCCGGTGCGGCCGTCGCGGTCCTGTTCGCCGCTTCGCGCACGATCGAGCGGATGACCATGCCGCTGATCGCCGCGGTCAACGCGGTGCCGAAGGCGGCGCTCGCTCCCCTGCTCATCGTCTGGATCGGGCTGAACATCCACGCCAAGATCGTCATGGTCGTGCTGCTCTGCTTCTTCCCGGTCCTGGTCTCCACCATGGCCGGGCTGACGTCCGTCCCCAACGACCTGCGCGAACTGGCCAACTCGCTCTCCTCCTCGTGGTGGCAGACCTTCCTGAAGGTCCGGCTGACCTGGGCGCTGCCACAGGTCTTCGTCGGTCTGAAGGTGGCGTCCTCGCTGGCCATCATCGGGGCGGTCATCGGCGAGCTCACCAATCCCGACCGTGGGCTCGGCTCGGTGGTCGTCAGCTCCAGCCAGTCCGCGGACACGCCGCTCGCCTTCGCCGCGCTGACCCTGCTCGCCATCATGGGCGCTTCGCTGTTCTACCTGGTGACGGGACTGGAGCGGGTCCTCGTGCCGTGGGCCCGGGCGATCTCGTCGTGACCGTGACACCTCGCAAGGAGGACACAATGATCAAGATGACCGGGCTCTCCCGGACCTTCCAGGGAAAATCCGGGACGGTGGAGGCACTGCGCGACATCAACCTCGACGTCGGCAACGGCGAGTTCCTGGCGGTGATCGGGCGCTCCGGTTGCGGCAAGTCCACCCTGCTGCGGATCATCGCCGGGCTGATCCGGCCGAGCCGGGGCGAGGTACTGGTCGCCGGTGACCCGGTCGAACGGCCCCGCCGGGACGTCGCCATGGTGTTCCAGCGCCCGGCGCTGCTGCCCTGGCGCAGCGTCCGGAACAACGTGCTGCTGCCGGTGGAGATCTTCCGCTGGCCGCGGGCCCAGCACCGCGAGCACGCCGACCGGCTGCTGGAGATGACCGGGCTCAGCGCCTTCGCCGACCGACTCCCACACGAGCTCTCCGGCGGAATGCAGCAACGGGTCTCGCTCTGCCGGGCCCTCATCCAACGCCCCAAGGTGCTGCTGATGGATGAGCCGTTCTCCGCGCTGGACGCGCTGACCCGCGAGGAGTTGGCCGTCGAGCTGCAGCGCATCCACATGGAACTCGGCACCACGGTCGTCTTCGTGACCCACTCCATCCAGGAGGCGGTGCTGCTCGCCGACCGGGTGGCGGTGCTCAGTGCCCGTCCCGGCCGGCTGCGCAAACTGGTCAACGTCGCCATCCCGCGTCCGCGTTCGTTCGGGCACAACGCGCACCTGGAGGATGTCGCCGCCGCCTCCGCCGAGCTGCACCAACTCCTGCTCAACGAGCACATGCCGGCAACCTCGGCCACCAGCTGAGCTCGGCGACGGCCGGACTCGGCACGCCGGCCGTCGCCGGGTCAGCCGGACCACCCACGCGTACCCGAACAGCGGGAGCACCGCCGACGCGACCCCGCGCCGAGCAAGTGGGGTTCAGTACTGCATGACGCAGTAGACGACCGTCGGGTGGGTGAACCGGTACCAGCGGTTCCACCGGAGGTCCCGGGTGCATTTGTTGCCGTTGGACGCGCCCGGGACGATGTCGATGACGTGGACGGTGCCTTTCGCCTTGCACTTCGGCGCGTGGACGACCCAGCCGTCACCCTTCGGGAACTTGTAACAGAAGTAGCGCACCAGGTGGTGCTCCAGACAGAGCCGATACCCGTCCTCGGTGATGTACGGACCGCCGGGGTCGGCACAGGGATTCCGGCCATAATCGACGGATACCACCCGGTAGGTGCCGCTGCTGCCGTTGCAGTTGCCGATTCCGAGGAGGTTACCGGCCGCGTCGACGGCGACGCACTGCCCGATGGCGACCGGTGGCGGAGGCGGTGTCGGGGACGGAGGCGGAGCCGGAGCGGTCGTGCGGACCTCCTCGGGCGGCGGAGTTACACCTCCGGCGGTGGCCTGCGGGCTGTCCTCCCCCTTGTTGATCACCACGGCCGCCACCGCGACCCCACAGACCCCGAGCAGACACAGGGCCAGGAGCCCACCGATCAGTCCGATGATGAGCGGCCCGTTGCTCTTCGCGCGCACCGGCGGCGCGGCGATTCCGGGCGGCGGCGCGGGCGGCCCCGGTGGTCCGGGCATCCCAGACGGCGGTGGCCCGGGCATCCCGGACGGCGGTGGCCCGGGCATCCCGGACGGCGGTGGCCCGGGCATCCCGGGGAATCCGGGCATGCCAGCCGGGGGTCCGGGCATGCCAGCCGGGGGTCCGGGCAAGCCAGCCGGGGGTCCGGGCATGCCGGGTTGTGGTGAGGGCACACCCGGATAGCCGGGCGGACCCGGCGGTGGAGGCGACGTCACGCGAGTGAGTGTCACACACGACGCCGACGGCCGGTCACACCACCGCCGGAGGTACGGCGGCGGTGCCCGCGAGACCGTCCACCCAGGCCGGCACAGCGGCGCTCGACGCCGGTCAGGGCATCGATGGAGGGTAGCTGCCCGGTCGACGGAGGCCGCGCCCGGCGTACCGTCGCGCGGCGTGAGCCGGCAGTCCGGCGCGGTACCGGCGTCCGCGGCCGCGGCCGCGGCGCAGGCCGGGATCCCACCCGACCCGCGCCCGGTCCATGTTCACGTCCCCAAGGCCGGGTGACGCGCTCGCTGCCCCGATCAGCCGTGCCGGGGTTCCCACCGGAAGTACCGGTTCGCCATGAGCAGCGACACCAGAAGCCAGACCAGCAGCACCCCGAAGGAGGGCAGCGTCTCGACGAAGACGCTGGCGAAGTTCAGGGGCTGGCCCTCGTCGGTACGGCCGAGCCAACCGACGCGCATGACCTCGGTGAACGGGCCGTTGGGCAGGAACCAGAGCACCCGCTCCAGCGACTCCGGCAACGCGCCGAGCGGCAGCAGCGCGCCCGGCGTGGCCAGGAAGATCACCACGGTTGGCAGGGTGGTGAGCATGGCCGCCTCGGAGCTGCGGGTGATCGCGGAGAGCGCGGCCGAGAACGCCGCCATTATCGAGCAGCCGAAAAGCAGCGCCACCCCCATGACCAGGGGGTTCCTGGGTATCGGCAGGTCGAGGACCAGAACCGCGTAGACGGCCAGCGCGACGAACTGGGCGAGGAAGATCGCCACGGTGCTGCCGGCCGTGCCGAACAGGATCGTGCGGTCCGAGGCGAGCCCGGTGCGCAGCCGTTTGAGCACCAGTTCCTGGCGGCGTGCGGCGTACACGGTGGTCAGGTGGTGGTGCACCAGGAAGACCATGATCAGGGTGGTGACGCTGACGACCCGGCGCACGCCGGGCACCGTCTGGTCGCGGTACTCGCTGACCAGCAGCAGGGCGATCATCATCGGGGTCACCACGGACATCGCGGTGGACGTCCAGCTACGGCGTAGCGCAAGCAGCTCCATCCTGAGCATCGCGGCCATCTGCCAGAACGGCCTGGTCGCGCGGTCGCCCGAGGTGGCGGTGGTGCGGGAGCTCGGCGTCGTCATCGTCCCGCTCATCGGGCGGCCTCCGGATCCGCGTGCCGGTCGGTCGGGTCGTGGTCGGCGGCGATGTCCAGGAAGACATCCTCCAGGGTGGCGGGTCGGGCCGACAGGGAGGCGATCCGGATGCCGCCCGCGTCTGCCCATGCGAGCAGCCGGGTGAGGTCGGTCTGGAGCTGGCGCGACTCGTAGGTGACCCGGTCGCCCTCGACCAGGCAGGCGGCGTGCGGCAGGTCGGGCAGCGCGTCCGTGGCCGGCGGCCGGAAGCTGATCCGCGCGGGCAGGGTTCGCACGACGTCCTCCGGCGTCCCGGTGGCGACGATGCTGCCACCCCGCATGATCGCCACCCGGTCGGCGAGGAGCTCCGCCTCCTCCAGGTAGTGCGTGGTGAGCAGCACGGTCGTGCCGCCCTTCTGGAGCTGGCGGACGACGTCCCAGGTGCGGCGGCGGGAGGCCGGGTCCATGCCGGTGGTGGGTTCGTCGAGGAAGAGCACCTCTGGGCGGCCGAGCACGGCCAACGCCAGCTCCAGCCGCCGGCTCTCGCCGCCGGAGAGCTGCTCGACCGCGACGTTGCGCTGGCCGCCGAGGTCGACCAGGTCCAGCACCTCCGCGGTGGTCTGCGGCCGGACGGTGAGGGACCGCCAGACCTCCACCGTCTCCCGGACGGTGAGCGCACCCGTGAATCCGCCGTGCTGGAGCATCACCCCCGTCCGGGGACGCACCGAGCTCCGGTCCAGGAGGGGGTCCATCCCGAGCACCCGGACCCGGCCGGCGGTGGCCGGTTGCAGCCCCTCCAGGACCTCGATGGTGGTGGTCTTCCCGGCACCGTTGGTGCCCAGCAGCGCGAACAGCTCGCCCCGGCGGATCCGCAGACCGATGCCGCGCACCGCCTCGAACTCCCCGTAGCCGCGACGCAGCCCGTCCACTTCGATCACAACATCATCCATGCGGACCAGGCTGTCGCCGGCGGGCGACAGTTCCCACCCCCGTCGCGTCATGTCCTGACCGTGCCGTTCGCATGCCCGACCCGTGTGTTCCCACCGGAGGGGCATGCCGCGTCACGGCCGGCCGGACCGTCGCCCCTCCCGGGAACGGCGGCCCGGCCGGCCGGCGGAATCAGCTGTACGACACCGAGAAGTTGTTCGTGGTGAAGTTCAGGCCACCCGCCGACGAGGTGATCTCGTACCCGAACTGGACGTCGCCGATCAGGACGTCGCCGTACCAGCCGGCGGTGCGGATCCAGTTGAGCACGGCGCGGATGTCGACGGTCCCCGAGCTGGTGTTGCTGGTGCGGATGAACGAGAAGACCTCGTTGGCGCCGTTGGAGCCGCGGTAGATCTGCCAGGTGTGCCCGCCGACAGACGCGGTGGTCTGGAGCGAACCCAGCGGGCCGACCGGGCCGGTCTTGTTCATCCACAGCATGATCTCGTACGCGTGGTTGTTGGCCCAGATGTCGTACGTGCTCGCGTACGCCCCGCCGCCCGGCACCGTGACGTTGAAGCTGCTGGTGAGGCTGCCGATCGCGCTGAGGTTCCGGTTGACGTTCCGGGTGGCGTTCGGGTAGGACTTCACCCCACCGGTGTTCGGGTGGTTGGCGTTGACGCCCCAGTTGCTGTATGAGTTGGCCCAGATCGTCTGGGTTCCGGCGCCACTACCCCAGATGTTGTTGTAGAGCGTGTATCCACCGTTGGTCCAGGTCCCCCACTGGTCGGAGGAGGTCCAGGCGGCACCCCCGGGCTGCGAGGGGGTGGAGGTGGGGGCGGCGCTGGTGGGTGGTTGCCCGGTGGCCGGCGCTCCGGTGCAGCCCACCCCGTTCAGGGTGAACGAGGTGGGCGGGGAGTTCGTCCCGTTCCAGGTGCCGTTGAAGCCGGGAGTGACGGTGGCGTTGGTAGCCAGCCCGGCGTTCCATGTCGCGTTGGTCACCGTCACCCGGGTGCCGCTCTGGCTGAACTGGCCACCCCAGCCCTGGGTGACGGTCTGGCCGTTCGGGAAGTTCCAGGCCAGCGTCCACCCGTCGAGCGGGTCGCCGAGGTTGGTCAGCGCCACGTTGGCGCTGAAGCCACCCGGCCACTGGTTGACGGTGTAGTTCACGCGGCAGCCGGCGGCGGCGCTGGCGGGAGCGGTCAACACCGCTGTCAGGCCGACGCCCAACAGCAGGGTGGCGGCCGCCGCGAGGCAGGCGCGCAGTCGTCGCGCCTGCCCGCGCAGGTGGATGGATCTCATGTGCGCCTCCTGGTCGTCTCGGGTCGCCCGGACCGGCGACGGAGCTGCGAGACTTAGTTGGGTAGCCCAACTAATACCCATCCTGCCACCCGCGCGCCGATTACGACAGGCGTCGATGTCTGCCGATGCGACGCGGGCCGCGGAACCCCTCCCGCCGAGCCCGGACCGGGCGACCGCGGTCAGCGCCGGGGCGAGGCTCCCCGGCGCGCCGCTCGTCCGAGGTGCGTCAGGGCGTGGAGAGGTCGAACCTGCGGACCGTCACCGCGCCGCCGAGTGCCTGGGTGGCGTAGTTGAATATCCCGAACCGGTACCCCATGAAGAACTGCCAGGCGTTGTTCAGGGTGAAGGCCGGACCGAGGCTGGTGAAGGTGACCCCGTCCGTGCTGTAGGAGAAGCGGGCCTGTCGGCCGCTGCCGGGTCGGATGTCCGCGTTGGCCCGCAGCCAGATCCGGCCGCCGGAGACGGCCGCGCTGGCGACCTCGGTACCGGTACCGGTGGTGTTCCAGTTGCCGTCCATCGTCAGGTTGTTGGTCATCACCACCCGGGTCGCGCCGTTGTCCCGGCGCACCCCGATCCAGGCGGACGACTGGCGGAGCATGGCCAGGCCGGTACGGTCACCGTCGCGCATCGTGGAGTAGTCGAGTTCCACCGTCGCGGTCGAGGTCGGCCCCTGGATCCGGTGGGTGAGGGTGTTCCGGGCGCTGTAGAGATCACCGGTCACCGTGGCGGTCTGCAGCCGCAGGCCGTTGTTCACCGACCACCTGCTGTTGTCGGGATTGTGGTTCCACTCCCACTGCGGCCCGAGGGTGGTGCCGGCGAAGGTGTCCGCGCCGGTGAGCGGCTTGCCCGGCCGCAGCGGCAACGGGTTGGGGTACGTCGTCCCCCAGGCGCCGTTGACCGTCTGCAGGACCGGCCAGCCGTCACCGGTCCAGGTGATCGGGGCCAGCGTCGGCATCCGGCCGCCGGGGTACGCGTCGGTGAACGCCATGTAGTACCACTGGCCGTTCGGGGTCTGCACGAGCCCGCCCTGGTGCGGCACGCCGCCACCGGCGATCGGCCCCGGCAGGTCGAGCAGGACCTGACGGATCTCGTACGGGCCGAACGGGTTGCTCGCCTTGAGGACGTACTGGCCGTTGGCCGGGCGGGTGAGCCAGATGTAGTAGCTGCCGTTGCGCTTGTAGAAGCGGGCGCCCTCCAGGGTGCCGATGTTCGATGGCGTACTGAACACCTGCTGGTTGCGGACCTGGCTGCGCCCGTCGGCGGAGAGCTGGGCGACGCTGATGGTTCCGTTGCCGTACGCCACGTACATGGTGTCGTTGTCGTCGATCAGCAGGCCGGCGTCGTAGTAGCAGTTGGGAATGGTGGCGTGCCGGGTCCAGGTGCCGTCGACGGCGGACGCGGTGTAGATGTGGGTCTGGGCGAAGTCGATGCAACCGGCCCAGTAGTACGTCTGGTTGCTCTGCCGGTAGTTGAGGGTGGACGCCCAGATTCCGTCCACGTAGGCCCGACCGCCGGACAGGTCGTACTTGGACCCGAAGTCCAGTCGGGGAACCGAGTGCCCGGCGAACTCCCAGTTCACCAGGTCGTACGAGCGCAGGATCGGCGCACCCGGCGAGTAGTGCATGGTCGAGGCGGACAGGTAGTAGGTTTCGCCGACCCGGATGATGTCGACGTCGGCGAAGTCCTGCCACACCACGGGATTGCTGAACGTGCCGCCCGGCGGGGTGGTGGGCGGGGTACCGCCGCCGTCGACGCGGACGAGTTGCCACTGCTGGTTGTTCCCACCCCAGTCGTCGTACTGCACCACGTTCGCCCCGTCCGCCGTCGATGCGTCCTGCACCTCCACCGCCTTCCCGCTGTGGCGGTTGATCAGCCGGACGTAGCCACCGGACGAGTCGAGCAACCGGAACTGCTGGTTGGCCCCGTTGTGGTCGCTCCACTGCACGATCCCCGCCCCGTTGGACGTCGACCAGTTGTAGACGTCCAGGACCTTGCCCGAGTGCCGCGACTTCACCCGGTAGTACCCGCCGCCCGAGTCGACGAACTGCCACTGCTGCCACGCACCGTCCCCGCGCGTCCACTGGGTGATCCGGGCACCGTCGTTCGTCGCCAGGTTGTACACGTCCAGCGCCTTGCCACTGTTCCGGTTCACCAGCACGTACCAGGCACTCGTGTCCACCGTCGCGGCCGACGCCGGGGCCGTGCCGAACGCGACGGCGGCCGTGCCGACGAGCGCCATCGCCACGGCCGCGGCGAATCCGGACCGCCAGCGTCGCCACCGGTCGCGCGCCGCACCGCGCCGAGCCGGCGGCGGTACCGGCGCCAGTGGTGGCGCCTGCGCCAGGACATCCATGGTGTCTCTCCTTCGGTCGGACCACCCGAGCCCGGGGGCGGGGCGCGGGTTGGCGGGTGGTGGCCCGGCTGCGGCTCGCAGCACGGCTCGCGACACGGGCAGTGATGTTAGCGTTAACATGACTGGCTACAAGACCTGACGCACCAAACGGAGACATGGATTAAACCGCCGCGCCAGATGTACGGCATATTGCCAGACGGTTTCCGGCTCTTCAAGAGGGTTGTCAATGCGTAGCGGAACCACCTTCGGACCGAACAATGAAACCGCTCCGGTCCGACTTTCGACGAGGACGACGGATAACACCTTTCCGCCGAACGGGCCGGAACCGGCCACCGGAAGAAGTCTCACAGGTTTTTCTGTTATCGACGCAGGCGCCGGAGGGTCGCGCGGCCGGCCGGGGCCGCCCACGGTCGGCCGCCACCGACCACAGGGGACGGGGCGACCCGGGGCAACGCGGCAGCGGGACCTCGCACCTGGCGCCACCGCCTGTTCCGGCGACGCGCCGATGTACGGCGAAACGCTACCCGGCCAGCGGAGGCCGGACCCGGAACGACATGTCGGCCCGGAACACCGGATCGTCGGTCGACTGGTCCACCCACAACTCGAAGTTCCGGTGCCGCAGGAACCAGCCGGGATAGTTGGACGACTCCAGCGACACCGACCCCGGCGCCACACCCCCGCGTGCACAGAACGTCGCGTCCCCGCGGAACAGCTCGGTACCCGTGTCCGCGCTCAACCGCACCCGCCAGGACAGATGGCGCAGGTAACGTCCGTCCTCCGCCCGGAAGGAGACACAGGTCGCGTCCGCCAGACCGGGGACGGCCTCGAAGGTCGCCCGCCGCCGACCGGCCGCGTCGCCTTCCCCGCCGGCCCGGGCCAGTACTCCGAGGTCGTCGGTCGTGGTGGTGACGAACAGCCCCACCTGGTTGACCGACTCCATCGACACGCTCCCCCGCGGGGTAACCGTCCCGGCGCGCGACGGGGTGCCGCCGGTCGGGGCCGGCCGGCTCGGAGCGGGTGCGGTCGCCCGGGGTGTCGATCTCGACGGGACGACGGCCGCGGCCGACGCCGACGACAGCCTCGCGGTAGGTGTCGGCGTCGGCACGGCGATGCCCACCGGTGGCGGCGGTTCCGGCGTCGGCCAGGTCGCCGTGGTGACCGTGGCGCCGGCGACGACCGTGCCGGCGGCGACCGCGGTCACGATCGGATGCGCCCCGATCAGCTGGCCGAGCTGCCCGAGCAGCCCGGCCTTGACGCCCGCGCCGACGGCCCCGGAACCGCCGAGCCCACCGGCGCCGGAGGCGGCCACCGCGGAGACGGTTCCGAGGGCGCCGCCCGCCGCCGCGCCCTTGCCGATCAGCGCCGCGACCAGCGCCGCGGGCACGGGGAGCAGCGCGAGACCGACGAGCAGGCGCTCCGGCGCCACCAGTCCCTCGCCGTGCCGGAGGCAGACCGGGCAGGAGCGGACGTGCCGGGTGATGCGTTTGCGCCACAGGGGACTCGGCCGGCCGTCCCAGCCGGCCAGCACCGGCGCCAGGCGGACACACCCGGGTCTCGCGTCCAGCGCGGCCACCAAGGTCCGGCTGAGCTCCAGCTGGTTGCGCATCCGCTGGACCCGTACGCCCGCGTGCGCCACCCCGACGCCGAGTGACGCTGCCAGGTCCGTCCTGCTCAGCTGGCCTGCGGTCTCCAACCACCAGAGCGAGAGCAGCGCCCGGTCGTCCGGGTCGAGCCAACGACCGGCCCGCACCAGCTGCCGGCGCTGCTCGGACAGGCCCAGCCGCAACAGCGTCAGATCCTCGACCTCGGCCCCGGCGTCCGGCTCCCCGACCACCTCGTCCAGGGCCACGGCACGGTCGGCGGCGACCTGCCACCGCTGCGTGTGCGTACTGACCTGGCGCAGCGCGATCGCCACCAGCCAGTGCCGGAAGCTGTCCGGTGTCCGCAACGTCCCGAGCTCGCGCAGGGCACGGAGCATCGTCTCCTGCACGATGTCGTCGACGTCCGGGTGACCGCTCAGCGCCCTGCGCACCACCGTGTAGACGACCGGCAGGTACGCCGCGGTGAGTTCGTCAAGCGCCTGCCGGTCACCGGCCTGCGCGGCGACGACCAGGTTCGTCTCGTTCGTACGGGTAGCTGGCATGTCCCATCGCTGTCACGGGTACCGGGTGGTGGGTGCGGAGCTGTGGCGCCCATGGTGTGGTCGTTGACTGTGCTGGACGCCGGGGGCCGCGTCAAGAAGGAGCCGTGAATTCTCCGACGGCCTCGTCCGACCGGCGTTGCGGTCAGGCACCCGGGAATGGTCACACCGGCGATCCCGATTGCCGCGGCCTACCGCCGTTTCGACCGCGCGTCGCACCACGCTGGTGGAGAACGTGACGGAGCGACGTAATGAACCTTTTTCAACCTGGACCGCGCGGCGCTCATGCACCGCGTCCGACCGTGCGGTCCGTCGGACCGCACGGGGAGGTTGAAAAAGGTTCAATGAACCGCCGTGGCTGACCCGGCCCATTGCACGATCACCGAAAAGCCCACTCTTGCGAAGCGATCGACAGGGAGATATGTTAGCGTTCACTCTGGCGTCCACCCACGGGCACGGGTGCGAACCGCACCCGGGGTGGGCGCCAGCGCAACGCGCGGAGCCCCCGTCGAGCCGGGGCACCATCCCCTGCCGACCGGCCCTGTGGCGGCCAGCGCGATCGCCGACCCACCAACACCCTGTCGCTCCGCACCCACCGCCGGTGGTCGCACCGGTGGCCACCCTCGGTTGCACGGTACGGGCCGACCGGCGGAGCCGACGTGGGCACGTCAGCCGCCACATCCCGCCGCCACGCGGCCGGTTCGGCGGCGCGACTGTAAGGAGTCATCAGTGCGTGAAACAGCGAAACGACGAGTAGGGCTGCTCGTACCGATCATCGGGATGGTCGCGGCCGGCGGGGCGGCGGCGGTCCTCCCCGCGTACGCCGCCACGGCCGGCTGCTCGGTGAACTACTCGATATCGTCCCAGTGGCCGGGCGGATTCGGGGCCAACGTCGCGGTGACCAACCTGGGTGACCCGATCAACGGCTGGACCCTCACCTGGACGTACGGTGCGGGCCAGCGGATCACCCAGGCGTGGAACGCCTCGGTCTCCCAGAGCGGTGCCCAGGTCACCGCGAGAAACGTCGGTTACAACGGCTCCATCGGCACCAACGCGAGCGTGTCGTTCGGCTTCAACGGGTCGTGGACCGGCAGCAACCCGGTCCCCTCGTCCTTCGCCCTCAACGGCACCACCTGCACGGGCGGCGTCACCAATCCGCCGACCACCCCACCCACGACTCCGCCGACCACCCCACCCACGAACCCGCCGACCACCCCACCCACGACTCCGCCGACCATCCCACCGACGACTCCGCCCACCGGCAGCCTGCCGACCAGCTTCCGGTGGAACTCCAGCGGCGCGCTGATCGGGCCAAAGAACGACGGCCGCAACATCGCCGGCATCAAGGACCCCTCGGTCGTCTACCACAACGGCCGTTACCACGTCTTCGCGAGCACCGCGCAGTCGGCCGGCTACAACCTGGTCTACCTCAACTTCACCGACTGGTCCCAGGCGAACAACGCCACGTTCCACTACCTCGACCAGGCGCCGCTCGGCACCGGATACCGGGCCGCGCCGCAGGTGTTCTACTTCGCCCCGCACCGGCTGTGGTACCTGGTCTACCAGACCGGCAACGCGTCGTACTCCACCAACCCGGACATCAGCAACCCGAACGGCTGGACCGCGCCGAAACACTTCTACAGCGGAATGCCACAGATCATCCGGGACAACATCGGTAACGGTTACTGGGTCGACATGTGGGTCATCTGCGACAGCGCCAACTGTCACCTGTTCTCCTCGGACGACAACGGCCACCTCTACCGGTCGCAGACCTCGGTGGCGAACTTCCCGGAGGGCATGAGTCAGCCGGTCATCGCCATGCAGGACGCCGACCGCAACCGGCTCTTCGAGGCGGCGAACGTCTACAAGGTGGCCGGACAGAACCAGTACCTGATGATCCACGAGGCGATCGGCAGCGACGGCCGCCGCTGGTTCCGCTCCTGGACCGCGTCCGCCATCGCCGGCCCCTGGCAGGCGCTGGCCGACACCGAGAGCAACCCCTTCGCCCGCGCGAACAACGTCACCTTCCCCGCCGGTGCCTGGACCCGCGACATCAGCCACGGCGAGATGATCCGCGACCAGGTCGACCAGACCCTCACCATCAGCCCCTGCGACATGCGCTACGCCTACCAGGGCATGGACCCCAACGCCGGAGGCGACTACAACAGCCTCCCGTGGCGCCTCGGCCTACTCACCCAGACCAACTCCACCTGCTGACGCCCGTCCCCCGCGGTGGTCGGGCCCGGCCGTCCCAGCCGTTGGGCGAACGGCCGGCAGCGGGCGACACCGGCGGTCCCGCCACCGTGGGGCGGGGCCGCCGGTCGGTCCGCACCGGCACCGCGAGGTATCCCGCTCACCGCCGACGTGCGCTCCCGGCCCTGGACGTCCAGGACCCGCCCCCCTGGGCACGGGCACCGGCCAGGGCGGCCAGCGCGCCGATGAGCATGCCGGTCGCCGCGATCCCGGTCGCCGCGCCGGCCAGCGCCGGCAGTGGCGAGGCGGGTTGCTCCGGACGCTGCGCCCACCGGCGTTCCGGCAACGCATCGCCGTGGTCACCGCGGAGTCCGGCGCGGAGCAGCTCGGCCAGGTGCATCGCGACGCGCCCGTTCGCCGCGCCCTGCGCGATCTGGGTACGGCAGCTGAATCCGTCGGCGAGGACGATGTCACCGGGCTCGGCGGCGCGTACCGCCGGCAGCAGCACCCGTTCGGCGCAGGCCTCGGAGACCTCGTAGTGCCCCCGCTCGAAGCCGAAGTTGCCGGCCAGCCCGCAGCAGCCGGAGTCGAGGAACTGCGCGTCCACCCCGGCCTGGCGCAGCAGCTCCTGTTCGGCGGCCATGCCGAGGACGGCGTGCTGGTGGCAGTGGGTCTGGACCAGCGCGGTCCGGGAGAGCCGGGGTGGCCGCCAGCCGGGAGTGTGCTGG
This sequence comes from Plantactinospora sp. B6F1, assembly GCF_040120695.1. Classification (NCBI taxonomy): domain Bacteria; kingdom Bacillati; phylum Actinomycetota; class Actinomycetes; order Micromonosporales; family Micromonosporaceae; genus Plantactinospora; species Plantactinospora sp. B6F1. The sequence goes on from NZ_JBEEAC010000034.1 coordinate 16,893, forward strand.
TGCAGCAGCTCGGCCAACGTGACGGTCTGCCGCTTGAGCCGGCGCACGTCCTCGTCGTCGGGGAACAGGTCGAAGGCGTCGGCGCGGAACACCGCCGTGCAGGAGGGTTCCAGGCCCACCACGAGCATGCCGGCCCGCAGGTACGGCCGCAGCGCGGAGACCGTACGACGCAACACCCGACCGGCCGTGCGCAACTGGCCGGTGGAGATCCAGGTGAGGCCGCAGCAGACCGTCCCGGCCGGCAGGTGTACCCGCCAGCCGGCGGCTTCCAGCACCTCGACGGCGGCCCGGCCCACCGACGGGTGGAACCGGTTGGTGAAGGTGTCCGGCCAGAGCAGCACGTCGCCCCGCGACCCGTCCCCGCCCGGAGTCCGGTCGGCGAACCAGCGATGCAGGGTCTGCTCGGCGAAGAGGGGAAGCTCCCGGCGCTGGTCCACCCCCGCCGCCGACTTGGCCAGCCGGGCCAGGCCGGGCGTGTGGGCAAGGCTGTTGACCAGACCGGGCGCCCGCGACGCGAGCGCGGCCAGGGCCGGCAGCCAGCCCATCGAGTAGTGCGACCGGGGGCGCAGCCGCCCGGCGTAGTGGTGGGACAGGAACTCGGCCTTGTAGGTGGCCATGTCCACGTTGACCGGACAGTCGGACTTGCAGCCCTTGCAGGCCAGACAGAGGTCGAGCGCGTCCCGGACCGCCGTCGAGCGCCAGCCGTCGCCGATGGTGCCGCCCCGGGCGGTCCCGTCGAGCATCTCGAAGAGCAGCCGGGCCCTCCCCCGGGTCGAGTGCTCCTCCTCCCGGGTCACCATGTACGACGGGCACATCACCCCGCCGTGCTCGCGGCGACACTTGCCCACCCCGACGCAGCGCAGCACCGCCCGGGGAAAGCTGCCGGCGTCCTCCGGATAGCGGAACACCGTGTCGACGGGACCGTGGTTGTAGTCCACCCCGAGCCGCAGCTGGCTGTCCATCGGGTACGCGGGCGTCACCTTGCCGGGATTCATCCGGTCGGTCGGGTCGAAGATCGCCTTGAACTGCCCGAATGCGCGGACGACCCGGTCACCGAACATCCGGGGCAGCAGTTCGCCGGTGGCCTGCCCGTCCCCGTGCTCGCCGGAGAACGAGCCGCCGTATGAGACGACCAGGTCGGCGGCCCGTTCCACGAAGGCCCGGAACTGCCGTACGCCGTCGGCGGTACGTGGTTCGAAGGGGATCCGGCTGTGTACACACCCCTGCCCGAAGTGCCCGTACCGGGACGCCTGCTCGAACCCGAACTCCTGGTAGAGCCGCTCCAGGTCGCGCAGGTAACCGCCGAGCCGCTCGGGCGGGACCGCCGAGTCCTCCCAGCCCGGATAGGTGTCGGCCATGCCGGGCACCCAGGCGGTGGCGCCGAGGCCGGCCTCCCGGACCGCCCAGAGCTGGACCTCGTCGGCCTCCTTCTCGAAGCGGAACACGCTCGGCCCGTCCGGGCCAGCCATCGCCGCGCCGAACCGCTGCGCGACCTCCTCGGCCTCCCGCACGGTGTCCGCGCCGAACTGCACCAGCAGCCAGCCGCCGCCCGGCGGAAGCATGTGCAGGGCGGCCGGATGCAGGTGCTTGCGCTTCTCGAAGTCGATGAGCTTGTCGTCGATCCCCTCCAGGGCGATCGGGTCGTACGTCAGCACCCTCGGCACGTCGTCGGCGGCGGTGGCGAGATCCCGATAACCGAGCACGACCAGGGACCGGGCCCTGACCGTGGGCAGCAGGCGCAACCGGGCGCGCAGGATCGTGACCAGCGTCCCCTCCGCACCGACCAGCGCCTGACCGACGTGGAAGCCGTTCTCCGGCAGCAGGCTGTCCAGGTTGTAGCCCGAGACCCTACGGGGAATCTTCGGAAAGCGGCCCCGGATGTCCTCGGCGTACTCGTCGCGCAGCGCCCGGAGCTGCGCGTAGATCTCGGCCCGCCGACCGCCGCCGCGCTGGATCTCGGCGTACTGCTCGTCGCTGGTCTCCCCCACCCACATCCGGGTGCCGTCGTAGAGCAGCACCTCCAGCTCGACGACGTTGTCGACGACCTTGCCGGTGCGCTGGGCGCTCGCGCCGCAGGAGTTGTTGCCGAGCATGCCGCCGATGGTGCAGTGGTCGTGCGTCGCCGGCATGGGGCCGAACTCCAACCCGTACGGCGCGAGCCGCTCGTTGAGGGTGTCCCGGACGATGCCCGGCTCGACCAGGCAGGTCCGCCGTTCCCGGTCGACCTCCAGCACCCGGTGGCAGTACTTCGACCAGTCCAGCACCACGGCCACGTTGGTGCATTCGCCGATCAGGCTGGTGCCGCCGCCGCGGGACAGGACCGGGGCGCCGTACCGCCGGCAGACGTCCACCGTCGCCACGGCCGCCGCTACGGTGCGCGGCAGCACCACCCCGAGCGGCACCTGCCGGTAGTTGGACGCATCGGTGGAGTAAGCCGCCCGCGAGCCGGCATCGAACCGGACCTCGCCGTCGACGACGGCGCGCAGCTCGGCGGCGAGCTCGGACAGGTCGATTCCCTCGGCCGGTCCGGGAGCCCGGGTCAGCGGCTCGGGCAACCGCACCTGGCTCATCTCGGCACCCCGCTTCGCGCGATCATGACCGCGCTCGTCGATCGGCTCGTCCACGCGCCATCGTTCGCCCTCCTCCGGCCTTCGTCCGCCTTCCGAACGCCGCCCAACCGACGATAACGAGTTTTTATCGGAATAATGGACATACCGGAAACAGTCCGACGCGCGGGTGGGACAGCTGTGACCGCACCCGGTCGCGATCGCCGCCCACGCCCCGGGCCGGCCTGGTCTGTTACCGTCGACGGCGTAGCGGCCCATCCACAACCGCCACTGCTCCGGAGCGTCTGCGACGGGGAGGAACCGCACCGATGACTGCACTGTTCAACGCCCTGCGCGAGCGGGTCGAGGTCAACGCGCGGCACGCGGTCGAGACGTACACCAACGAGGTCAGCGAGTACCAGGCGATGGCGCCCGGGGTCGACGACCGCATCGGGATGTACGACTTCGCGGTTCTCATCCGGCGCCGGTCGCTCGACCTGGCCGCGGCCGAGCTGCCGCTGGGCGAGAACGACCTGGCCGGCATCGCCGCGGTGGGCCGGCAGCGGGCCGAGGTCGGCCTCTCCGTTCCCTCGCAGCAGCAGGTGCTCGGTCTGCACACCGCGATGATGGTCCGCGAGGTGCACGACCTGGCCCGCCCCGAGGACGTCACCGACCTGCTCCGCATCGTCGGCTGGCTCGGCGGCCAGGGCGTCCGGGCGCGCAGCGCCTACCTGAGCGGTTACACCCGGGGTGTGGGTACCGCACGATTGCTCTCCACTCGGCTGGAGATCCTGGCCCGCGCCCTGCTCGCCGACGAACCGGTGGAGCCCTTCGTCGCCGATCTGCGCCTCGGCGGGCAGTACCATATCTCGATCTTGAAAATGGCGCGGCCGGTGGCTCCGGAGACCCGGGCCGAGGTGGTCGCGTCGCTCGCGCCGGAACGGATCCCGGCGACCTGGCTCGGCGCCGACGAGGTCGCCGTGCTCACCCCCGGCGGTGCCCCGAAGGCCACGATCCTTGCGCGGATACGCCACCTGACCGCGCTGATCGGGCAGCCCTGCGGCATCGGTGCGGCACAGGGCGCGGTGGGCGGGCTGGCCGAGACGCTGGCGTGGGCCCGCGAGGTGAGCCGGGTGGCGCCGCCGCAGGACCGCCCGGACCGGCTGCCGGAGATCGCGGACCTGTTCGTGGAGATGGCGCTGGCCCGCACGGCGGCGGTCGACGGATGGCTACGCGGCTACGCCAAGGCGCTGGCCACCGGCCCGGACCTGGTGGCGACGCTGCGCGCCTACTACGCCAACGACATGAACCGCGCGAACGCCGCCGCCGCGCTGCACATCCACCCGCGCACGCTGGACTACCGACTGCGCCGCGTGCGCGAGGTCACCGGCGTCGACCCCGGCTCGACGGTCGGTGTCCGGCTGCTGAGCGCGACGGTAGCGCGGACGCTGGTCGTGGACCACTACGCGGACTGACAGACGTCACTGCGGTCATGCGCACCGCTCGGACGTGCCGGTACGCCACGACGGGGACGCCTCCGCGCTGGTGCGCCGGATGGCCGTCATCACGGGCTCCCCTCGACCTGGATGACGCCGCGGGCGCCGCGTTCGGCGTCGACCATGATGTGGCTGACGAACGGATAGTGGCCGGGTTCGCGCAGGACGGTCTCGACGAACCCTCCGGCTGCCGGGAGCAGGTCGAGCTGCTGCGCGCCGCCGGGGTCGGTGGCCCGCAACTGCCATCGTCCTTCCCGGTAGACGGTGTCGAACTGGGCGCCGACGACGTGGAACGCACTGGGACGGTTGGGTCCGGCGTTGAGCAGCCAGATCCGGACACGGTCGCCCGGCCGGGCGACCAGCGGCCGGTGGGCGTACTGCGCGACGTAGCCGTTGAAGACCACGGCGTCGGGTCGCTCCGCCTGCATCTTCGCCAGGTCGCCGGGTTCGGCGTCCGGACCGAGATACAGCTCGGACTGGACCAGGACGTACTCGCGATCCACCGCCGGCAGGTCCGGCGGATCGATGATCACCGCGCCGTACATGCCGTTGCCGATGTGGTGCAGCATCGGCATGGTCGAGCAGTGGTACATCCAGATCCCGGCCTTGGTGGCGGTGAACCGGTAGGTCAGCCGCTGCCCGGGATCGATCGGACGCATCGGCCGGTCCGGGGCGAGTGCGCTGGCGTGGAAGTCGATGCCATGGTCGACGCTGCCGTCGTTGATCAGGGTGATCTCGAAGGTGTCGCCGACGCTTCCCCGGAGCACGGGGCCGGGCGCGGTGCCGTTGAAGGTCCACAGTTTCTGCCGTACGCCGGGAGCGACCTCGCGCTGCACCTCCTGCACCCGCAGTTCCCGCCGGTGCAACCGGCCGGTGGGCCGCACCGGTGCGGTGGCGTCGCGGGCGGTGAAGCCGGCGTCGGGCTCGGCCATCGCGTCGATTCGCGGGGCTGCCCCGGCCGGCGGATCGGTGCCGGCCGGACCGGCGTGCTCGTGAGCGGTGCCTCCGCCCGGCCCGGTGGTGGTGACGGTCAGTGTCATCCCGGCCTGGCGGTGGCCCGGCAGCGAGCACCAGCCCTCGACGGTGCCGCCGACGACACCGGCATCCAGCCGGACGACGTCGTCGCTCGCCAGGATCGGGGACCTGGCACCGGTGGCCAGCACGAGGTCGTGCCGGCGGCGGTCCCGGTTGGTCAGCTCGATGATCAGCCGATCGCCCGCCGGCACGGTGATCCGGTCCGGGTGGAAGCGCATCCCGTCGGCGGTCACGGCCACGGTGCTGGTCCGCCCGGTCGGTACCACACCGGTCGTCCCGACGGCGAGAGTGCCATCCGGTGCGGTGACCCGCTGGGCGGCGACCCCGACCAGCACGGCGATCAGGACGAGCGCGAGACCGGCGGCGACCCCACCCAGCGGGCGGACGGGCGCGGTCGACGGTGCGGCATCGGCGGGTGGCGTCACGGTCGTCTCCGAGCGGTGAGCAGGATACGGACGGCGGGGACGAGGAACTGCAGCAGCGCGGCGAGGACCAGCAGTGAGGTGGTGATCCGCACGTACGGCGGTGCGGGCAGGATGAATACGACCAGCGCGGCGTTCGCCATGGTCACCCGCTGCGCCCATCGCCGGTCCAGGCGCTCGGTGCGCTGCCGTACCGGTCCGGGACCGCCGCCGAGGGCCATCGGCAGCAGGTACGCCAGCGCGCCGAGCAGGGTCTGGGCGACGAAGCCGACCAGCAGTGGGGTCAGGACGGCGCCGAACCGGTCGGCCGCCGCTGCCGGGTCGGCGGCGGTCAGCATGCTCCACGCGTCGACGGCGAGGGCGACGAGCAGCCAGCCGCCGGCGGCCGCGATGGACCAGGCGGGAAACGAGGCCGGTGACCGGCGCCGGGCGGCGACCACCGCGGGGCGCGCGGTGATCAGGGCCGCGGTGGCCACCAGGGCCAGCCCGCCCGCCGCCAGCGGCGGCCACCAGGCGAGCACGGCGAGGCCGAGCAGCGCGAGTCCGGCCACCGCGACCGGCAGTGCCCGGCGGGCGGCGATGGTGGCGCCGTCGGCCATCCGGGTACGCAGGACCGTCGGCCAGAGGGTGAGCAGCGTGCCGAGTACGGTAAGCGCCACCCAGCCGAGCAGGTTGACGTGGGCGTGGAACAACAGCAGTCGCGGCCGGAAGTCGTCGTCGGCGACGAGCATCCACGCACCGACCGGAACCCCGGTCAGCAGGGCGGCCGTGGCGGCGAGGTAGTAGTGCACGGTGATGTCGAAGCGGGCCGGCAGTGCGGCGCGTAGCCGTGCGGCCAGCCAGCCCAGGTGCGCGACGGCGGCGCCGAAGACGAGTACGGCACCGGTGACGCCCGGCCACGGCCGGTCGGTGGTCCCGGCGACCAGCACACCGAGGACACCGAGGTTGAGCACGGCGAGCCGGACGGCCGCCCCGGATCGGCGCCCCGGCACGGGGCAGCGCAGCACGGCGGTGGTGAAGTGGGCGCTCCAGACCATGATCGCGTTGGTGACCGCACCGAGGAGCAGCAGGTGGATGGCGAGCCACCGCCAGGACGGCAGTGCCGGATGGACCACCGCGACGACGACGATCGCGGCCAGGTACGCCAACGGCAGCGCCCCGGTACGGCGATGCCAACCGGCCCGCCCGGCCGCCCCGCCGGCCGGTGCCGTCCTGCTCCGCACGGTGTCCGTCATGGAATGACCGCCGCGCCGGTCGGTCGGCTCGGCTCGGCCGCCGACATCGTCCTGGCCCGTCGACTCGGCTCGGCCGCCGGCATCGTCCTGGCCCGTCGGCTCGGCTCGGCCGCCGACGTAGTCCTGGCCCGTCGGCTCGGCTCGGCCGCCGGGGTCGTCCTGGCCGGTCCGCGGCGTCGCCGTGCCAGGGCGACGGCGCAGCCGGCGAAGGCGAGCACCGCCACCACGTTCGCGGTGCCGGCCCAGCGACGTACCGGCTCCAGGCCGGCCGCGTCACCGAGGCCGAGACGTATCGACAGCGAGGCGTGCAGCAGGGCCAGCGGGACGTAGAGCAACCGGTGGTAGGGCAGTGGCCGACGCAGTACGGCCGGCAGGATCACCGGGGCGTGCACGAAGATCATCGACATGGCGAAGCCGAGGAAGAGCGCGTGTAGCGTCGCGTCGTACCGGGGACCACCGGTGGTGGGGCCGGCGCCGGCCCACAGCAGGCCGGCCAGCGCCAGCCACCCGTAGCCGGCCAGCAGGCCCACCGCGACGTAGCGGGGCAGCGCCCTCGCCCGTACCGTGCGCCGGGCGACGTCGAAGCGGACGAGCCACGCCGTGACGGCCAGCAGCCCGGCGCCGAACAGGTGCGCTCCGACCACCGGCCACAGGGTGGCCGCGGTGGCGCCGGCCAGCATCGCGGCCAGGGCGGCGAGGAACCACCGCTCGGCGTTGCGGCCGGACAGCCCGACGTGCGCCAGTTCGAGACGTTCTCCGGCGATGGTCGCCACCACGAACACCGCCAGCCACGGCACGGTCTCCGCGACCGGGAAGCCGGCCAGCCACAACAGTGTCGCGGCGTACCAGCCGACCGCACCGCAACCCTGCGCGAGCAGCGCCACGCCGGGCTGCCGCCGCCACAGTGCCCGGTAGATGCCGAGCAGCAGCACCGACGCCATGACGAGCAGGGTCTTGCCGGCCAGGCCGGGTCCGGTGGCCACCAGCACCAGTGCGCCCGACCCCGAACACGCCGGGGCCAGCAACGCCCAGCGGGCACCGAGGGCGACGGCCCGTTCCAGGGCGACCAGGGTGCCGACGAAGCCGAACACCATCAGCGGCCCGTGCAGTGGTTCCACCGCCACGGCGGGCGCCGGCACCCTGACGCCGAGCAGGAGCAGACCGGCGTAGAGGCCGACCAGCAACGCGAGCGCCGCGGCGCCCAGGACGGGCAACCGCCACCGGACCGGCACCCCGACCGGCGCCCCCACCGGATGGCTCACGACGGCCGCCCCTCCGGTGGCTGCCCCTCCGACCGCCGCCCCTCCGACCGCTGCCCCTCCGACGGCCGCGCCGGTGCCGGCAGGTGCAGGACACAGGCCTCGGGCGCGGCGAAGGGCTCCAGCACCACGGATTCGCCCGAGCCGCCGTCGCGTTCCAGGACCCCCTGGACGACCCCGAGGTGGAGCCCGCACATGGCGTCGGCGTTCCGACCCACCAGTTCCAGGAACGGACAGGTGTGCAGGTGGACCTGGACGGTGTCGGCGGCTTCGGGCGGCTGACGGCGTGGGCCGAAACCCAGCCCGTCCAGGACGGTGAGCACCGAGTCGACCGGGTCCTCGTGGTCGGGCGTGGCCGCCGCCAGGTGCCGGCCCCAGCCCCGGCCGACCTGCGCCGCAGCCTCCCGGACATCACCGGCGCGACTGGACAGGTGATCGAGCAAGGCGGCCGCCAGCGACCGGTACGGCGCCGGGGCCGGGTCCGCGGCCGCCGCCCGGTACCGCCAGGCCGGACGGCCCGGCTGCCCACCGCTGGCCCGCGCCTTCACCAGGAGCCCGGCCTCGGTGAGCCGGTCCAGGTGGGCGCGGGTCGTGGAGAGGTGCTGCCCGGTCCGGGCCGCCACCTCGGCGGCCGTGACACCGCTCTGGGCGGCCCGTACCAACCGCAGGATCGCCACCCGACTGTCCGAGCCCAGCGCCCGGTGGCGTGGCGTGTCGATCGTCTCCCCGCTGGGGCCCGTTCGCGGCGTTTCCATGGTGCCCAACGTTATAACGCCGAACGGCGTCAAAACCCAAGGAGGGTCCGAACTCACAGATCACCGACCTCCGTACCCCGGCCGTCCGGGTGCCGATGGCAGGTCGGCACGGGACCAAAGACCCTGTCTGCCGGGGATGGCCGGGAACAGGCTGGAAGTACCGACGGGTCATCGTCAGGAGGAACGATCGTGTGCAACTACTGCGGCTGCCGGGAGTTCCCGGTGATCGGTCGACTGACCGCCGAACACGAGGCGATCGCCAACGCGGCCGGGAGTCTGCGTACGGCGATCACGTCCGGTACGGATGATCCGCTGGTACGGCTCGACGCGTTGCTCGCCCTGCTGACGCCGCACACCGACACCGAGGAGGCCGGCCTCTTCGTCGAGCTTCGTGCGGAGGGCAGCCTGACCGAGGCGGTGGACAAGCTCTGCGACGAGCACGACGACATCCACGGCGTCCTCGGCGCGGTCGATCGCGCCGCACCGGACTGGCCGGCGGTGCTGGCCGCCCTGACCCGGCTGCACCGGCACATCGACAACGAGGAACACGGGCTGTTCCCGGCGGCGGCGATCGCGCTGCCGATCCCGGCGTGGGACCGCCTCACCGCGCGGCAACCCAGCGCGGCATAGCAGCTGACCGCTGCTTCGTGCACACCTCTCGATCTGGAACGGATGACGTGGTATGGGTAAACAGCAGCGAGTGACGTCCCGCGAAACGCGCAGGGCACAGGCGGCCGTCGCGGCGCGGCGCGGCCGGCGGATCAACTGGGCACTCGCCGTCGGCGGGTTGGTCATCGCCGGTCTGGTGATCGCCATCGGGTTCGCGGTGTTCGACGCCGCGAACCAGGACGAGCCACCCGCCCGCGCTGGCGGGGCCCTGGTCACCCCCGCCAACCTCACCCCCACCGGTGCGATCCCGGTCGGCCAGCCCGGTGCGCCGGTGACCGTGGAGATCTACCTGGACTACATGTGCCCGGCATGCGGCAAGTTCGAGCAGGCCAACGGCGGCGAACTGGACAGGCTCGTCCGGGCCGGCACGGCCCGGGTGGAGCTGCGGCCGATCTCGTTCCTGGACCGCACCTCGCAGGGCAGCAGATACTCCAGCAGGGCGGCCAACGCGATCGCCACGGTCGCCGACCGGGCCCCGGACCGGGTCTGGGCGTTGCACTCCGCGTTCTACGACGACCAGCCCCGGGAGGGCACCCGGGGGCTCACCGACCAACAGATCGCCGACCTGGCGATCCGGGCCGGAGTCGGCCGGGACGTGGTCGACGCGTTCGACGAGCGCGTCTTCGAACCGTGGGTGGCCAAGGTGACCCGGACCGCGTTCGACTCGGGTGTGCAGGGCACCCCGACGGTGCGGATCAACGGCACGGTGTTCGAGGGCGACGTGTACCGCGCCGGCCCGCTGACCGAGGCCGTCGAGGCGGCGGCCAGGAGCGGTACCTAGTGGCCGGCGCACTCGGCACGCTGCACCGGGTCCGGCACACCGACGCCTGGATCTTCGGCACCATGCTCCTCTCGTCGGTGCTGAGCCTGATCGCCTCGTTCGTGCTGGCGGTCGACGCGGTCAAACTGGCCGCCGATCCGGCCGCAGAGCTCTCCTGCAACATCAACGAGGTGATCAGCTGCGGCACCGTGGCCGCCGCCTGGCAGTCGCAGCTGCTCGGGTTCCCCAACGCGTTCCTCGGGCTGGTCGCCGAGCCGGTGGTGATCACCCTGGCGGTGGCCCACCTGGGCGGGGTGCGGTTCCCGCGCTGGTTCATGTTCGCCGCGCAACTGGTCTACGCCGTCGGCCTCGGCTTCGCCTACTGGCTGTTCTACCAGTCGATGTTTCATATCGGCGCGCTGTGCCCCTGGTGCCTGCTGGTGACCGTCTCCACGACCCTGGTGTTCGCGGCCCTGACCCACGTCAACATCCGCGACGGCAACCTGTTCCTGCCGGCCCGGATGCGGGCCGCCCTGGTCCGAGGGCTGCGGGCCAACCTCGATCTGGTCATCGTGGTGATCTGGCTGCTGATCCTGACCCTCGCCGTCGTGCTCCGCTACGGCGACCTGCTGTTCGGGTAGGTCGGCCCGGCCGACCTGTCCGTTCGGGACCTATGGCCCCTGCGGATCTCGAAAGATCACGGTGAAGTGGTCCGTGTCGCGTCGCCGACTTGCGTCCGGACGCGGAACGTACCAGCGTGGGGCACCACGGCGCGGCGGGCGCGCCCGCCGGGGAGGACCACCGAGCCGAGTGAGGGAACGAGGGCAGATGGCGGGCGTGACCGATGCTGCGGGACGGGCGTTGCTGGCGGTGGGCGGCCTGGTACGCCGGGCGGAGGTGTCCGCGGACGGCCGGACGCTGCACCAGATCGGCGGCCGGGAGGCGGACAGCTTCTACCGGGATCGGTGGTCGTACGACAAGGTGGTGCGCTCGACCCACGGGGTGAACTGCACCGGCTCGTGCTCGTGGAAGGTGTACGTCAAGGACGGCATCATCACCTGGGAGCAGCAGCAGACCGACTACCCGAGCGTCGGCCCCGACCGGCCGGAGTACGAGCCCCGGGGCTGCCCGCGCGGTGCGGCGTTCTCCTGGTACACGTACTCCCCGACCCGGGTGCGCTATCCGTACGCCCGGGGTGTGCTGGTGGAGATGTACCGCGAGGCGAAGCGGCGGCTGGGCGACCCGGTGGCGGCGTGGGCGGACATCCAGGCCGACCCGGAGCGCCGTCGCCGCTACCAGCGGGCCCGCGGCAAGGGCGGTCTGGTGCGGGTGACCTGGGACGAGGCGCAGGAGATCGTGGCGGCGGCACACGTGCACACGATCAAGGAGTACGGGCCGGACCGGGTGGCGGGCTTCTCGCCGATCCCGGCCATGTCGATGGTCTCGCACGCCGTCGGCGCCCGGTTCCTTTCGCTGATCGGCGGAAGCATGCTGTCCTTCTACGACTGGTACGCCGACCTGCCGGTCGCCTCGCCGCAGATGTTCGGGGACCAGACCGACGTACCCGAGTCCGGCGACTGGTGGGACGCCTCCTACCTGGTGATGTGGGGCTCGAACGTGCCGGTCACCCGGACGCCGGACGCGCACTGGATGGCCGAGGCCCGCTACCGGGGCCAGAAGGTCGTGGTGGTGTCGCCGGACTACGCCGACAACGTCAAGTTCGCCGACGACTGGCTGCCGGCACAGCCCGGCACGGACGGTGCCCTGGCGATGGCGATGGGGCACGTGGTCCTCAAGGAGTTCTTCGTCGACCGGCAGGTGCCCCGGTTCGTCGACTACGTCTCCCGGTACACCGACCTGCCGTACCTGGTCAGCCTCGAACCGGTCGAGGGTGGCGGCTACCGCCCCGGCAAGTTCCTCACCGCCGCCGACCTGGGTGAGACCGACGGGGAGGCGGCGTTCCGGCCGGTGCTGTGGGACATCGCGACCGACGCGCCGGCGGTGCCGAACGGGTCGCTCGGCGACCGCTTCAGCGAGGCCGGGGTCGGCAGGTGGAACCTGGATCTGGGCGACATCGTGCCCCGGCTCAGCTGCGACGGCGGGGCGGCGGTCGAGGTGGCGCTGCCGCGCTTCGACAACGACCTGCCCGAGGTGATGCGCCGGGGCGTACCCACCACCGAGGTGGCCGGCCGGCTGGTCACCACGGTCTTCGACCTGATGCTGGCCCAGTACGGGGTGGCCCGCCCCGGTTTGCCCGGGGTCTGGCCGACCGGGTACACCGACCCGGCGGAGCCGTACACCCCGGCGTGGCAGGAGCCGATCACCGGGGTGCCGGCCGCGGCGGTGGCCCGGATCGGCCGGGAGTTCGCCGACAACGCGGAACGCTCCGGCGGCCGGTCGATGATCCTGATGGGGGCCGGCACCAACCACTGGTTCCACTCCGACGCCACCTACCGGGCGATGCTCGCCCTGACGACGCTGACCGGCTGCCAGGGCGTCAACGGCGGCGGCTGGGCGCACTACGTCGGGCAGGAGAAGTGCCGGCCGGTCACCGGGTGGGCGCATCTGGCGTTCGGCCTGGACTGGGTACGACCGCCACGGCAGATGATCGGCACCGCCTACTGGTACATCCACACCAACCAGTGGCGCTACGACCAGTACAACGCGGAGGTGCTCGCCTCGCCGCTGGGGCGGGGGCGGTTCGCCGGCCGGCACACCGCCGACCTGCTGGCCCAGTCGGCCCGGCTGGGCTGGATGCCGTCGATGCCCACCTTCGACCGCAACCCGCTCGACCTCGCCGACGAGGCCCTCGCCGCGAACCCGGACGACCCGGCCCGACACGTCGCCGACGCGCTCGTCGACGGACGGCTCAGGTTCGCCTGCACCGATCCGGACGCGCCGGAGAACTGGCCCCGGGTGCTGACCGTGTGGCGGGCGAACCTGCTCGGCTCCTCGGCCAAGGGCAACGAGTACTTCCTCCGGCACCTGCTCGGCACCGACTCGTCGCTGCGCGCCGCCGAGGCGCCGCCGGAGAAGCGCCCGACCGAGGTGGTGTGGCACGAGGACGCCCCGGAGGGCAAGCTCGACCTGCTGCTGAGTCTCGACTTCCGGATGACCTCCACGACGCTCTTCTCGGACATCGTGCTGCCGGCCGCCACCTGGTACGAGAAGCACGACCTGAACACCACCGACATGCACCCGTTCATCCACGCCTTCACCCCGGCGATCAACCCGCCGTGGCAGACCCGTACCGACTTCACCGCGTTCCACGGCATCGCCAAGGCGTTCTCCGCGCTGGCCGGCCGGCACCTGGGGGTCCGCAGGGACCTCGTCGCCGCCCCGCTGCTGCACGACACCCCGGACGCGCTGGCCACCCCGGGCGGCGTGGTGCGCGACTGGCAGGCCGGTGAGGCGCCGGCGGTACCGGGCAGGACGATGCCGAAGTTCGTCGTCGTGGAACGTGACTACGGCGCCGTCGCCGACCGGATGGCCGCGCTGGGGCCGCTGCTGGACCGGCTCGGCACCACCACCAAGGCGGTCACCGTCGACGTCACCCCCGAGATCGACTACCTGCGCCGGGTCAACGGTCAGGTACGCGGCGGGCCGGCGGACGGCCGGCCCCGGCTCGACACCGACATCCGGGCCTGCGAAGCCATCCTGGCGCTCTCCGGCACCACCAACGGCCGGGTCGCGACCGAGGGGTTCCACTTCCTGGAACGGCGTACCGGACAGCGGCTGGCGGACATGTCCGCCGAGCACGAGGGCAAGCAGATCACCTTCGCCGACACCCAGTCCCGCCCGGTGCCGGTCATCACCAGCCCCGAGTGGTCGGGCAGCGAGCACGGCGGCCGCCGGTACTCCCCGTTCACCATCAACACCGAACGGCTCAAGCCGTGGCACACGCTCACCGGACGCCAGCACTTCTTCCTCGACCACGACTGGATGCAGGAACTCGGTGAGGAACTGCCGGTCTTCCGGCCGCCACTGGACATGCACAAGCTCTTCGGCGAACCGCGGCTGGGCCGCGACGGCGAGCTGGAGCTGACCGTGCGCTACCTGACGCCGCACTCGAAGTGGTCCATCCACTCGGAATACCAGGACAACCTGATCATGCTGACCCTGTCCCGTGGTGGACCGACGATGTGGATGAGCGAGGCCGACGCCGCGAAGATCGGGGTACGCGACAACGAGTGGATCGAGGCGGTCAACCGCAACGGCGTGGTGGTGTGCCGGGCCGTGGTGACGCACAAGATGCCCGAGGGCACGGTGTACATGTACCACGCGCAGGAACGGGTGATCGACGTACCGAAGGCCGAGACCTCCGGGCGGCGCGGCGGCATCCACAACTCGCTGACCCGGTTGCTGATCAAGCCCAGCCACCTCATCGGCGGTTACGCCCAGCTGTCGTTCGCGTTCAACTACCTCGGACCCACCGGCAACCAGCGTGACGAGGTCACCGTGATCCGCCGCCGCTCCCAGGAGGTGTCCTACTGATGCGCGTCATGGCCCAGATGGCGATGGTGATGAACCTCGACAAGTGCATCGGCTGCCACACCTGTTCGGTCACCTGCAAGCAGGCCTGGACGAACCGGTCCGGTGTCGAGTACGTCTGGTTCAACAACGTCGAGTCCCGGCCCGGCCAGGGCTACCCGCGCACCTACCAGGACCAGGAGCGCTGGCAGGGCGGCTGGGTGCGCACCCGGTCCGGCCGGCTCAAGCCGCGCGCCGGGGGGCGGCTGAAGAAGCTGTTGAGCATCTTCGCCAACCCGAAGCTGCCGGCCATCGGGGACTACTACGAGCCCTGGACGTACGACTACGAGCACCTGCTCACCGCGCCGGCCGGGGAGGACACCCCGGTCGCCCGGCCCAAGTCCCTGCTGACCGGCCAGGACACCAAGGTGAGCTGGTCGGCGAACTGGGACGACTCGCTGGCCGGCGGCAACGAGATCGCCGCCGGGGACCCGGTACTGCGGCAGGTCTCCGACCGGGTCCGCGAGGAGTACGAGAAGGCGTTCCTGTTCTTCCTGCCCCGCATCTGCGAGCACTGCCTCAACCCGTCCTGCGCGGCGTCCTGCCCCTCCGGCGCCATCTACAAGCGGGCCGAGGACGGCATCGTCCTGGTCGACCAGGACCGCTGCCGGGGCTGGCGGATGTGCATCACCGGCTGCCCGTACAAGAAGGTCTACTTCAACCACCGGACGGGCAAGGCCGAGAAGTGCACGTTCTGCTTCCCCCGCATCGAGATCGGCCAGCCCACGATCTGCTCCGAGACCTGTGTCGGCCGGCTGCGCTACATAGGACTGATGCTCTACGACGTGGACGCCGTGGCGCGGGCGGCGGCGGTCGAGGACGAACACGACCTCTACGCGGCGCAGAAGTCGGTCTTCCTCGACCCCAACGATCCGGAGGTGGTCGCCGCGGCACGGGCGGCGGGGATCCCCGACGACTGGATCGAGGCCGCACAGCGGTCCCCGATCTGGGACCTCATCATGCGGTACGAGGTGGCGCTGCCGCTGCACCCGGAGTACCGCACCATGCCGATGGTCTGGTACATCCCGCCGCTGTCGCCGGTGGTGGACGTGCTGCGGGACACCGGTCACGACGGTGAGGACCTGGACAACCTGTTCGGCGCCGTGGACGCGCTGCGCATCCCGCTGGAATACCTGGCCGGGCTCTTCACCGCCGGTGACCCGGGACCGGTGCGCGACGTGCTGAACCGGCTCGGCGCCATGCGCGCCTACCAGCGCCGGGTCAACCTCGGTGAGCCACGTGACGAGTCCATCGCCACCGCCGTCGGAATGACCGGCCAGGAGCTGGACGACATGTACCGGCTGCTCGCCATCGCCAAGTACGACGAGCGGTACGTCATCCCCGCCGCGCACGCCGAGGACGCGCACCGGCTCGAACAGCTCGGCACCGAGTGCAGCCTCGACTACGAGGGCGGGCCCGGGATGGGCGGCGGCGGCCCGTACGGCCAGGGCCCGTTCGGGGAGTCCTCCGGGACTCCGGCCCCGATCCAGGTCGAGACGTTCCACATGTTGCGGGACCGGCAGACCGCCGACTCGGTCGCCGCGCCGGAGGACAAGGGCACCCGGATCAACCTGCTCAACTGGGACGGCAAGGGCACCCCGGAAGGGCTGTTCCCGCCCCGCAAGGACGGAGGTGAGCCGTGAGCCAGCCGACCTGGCGCGCGGTCGCGGCCCGGGCCGCCTCGTTGCTGCTGCGCTATCCCGACCAGGCCGTCATGGCCGCGCTGCCGGTCGTGCGGGCGGCTCTCGACGGTGTGCCGGCGACGGTGGCGGAACCGTTGCGGACCGTCGCCGAGTACCGCGCCGAGGCGGCCCCGGCGACGTTGGCGAGCGGCTACGTCGAGCTGTTCGACTTCCGCCGCCGGTGCTGCCTGCACCTGACCTACTACACCTGCGGCGACACCCGCAGACGCGGCGAGGCGCTGGTGCTGTTCGCCACCGCGTACCGGGACGCCGGCCTGCGGACCGTCGACGGTGAGCTGCCGGACTACCTGCCGGCCGTGCTGGACCTCGCCGCGCACGACGACGCCGGCTGGCGGCTGCTGCGGGAGAACCGGGTCGGCCTCGACCTGCTGGCCCGGGCGTTGGACACCGAGAAGTCGGTCTACCAGCACGCCATCAGGGGGGTGCTGGCCATGTTGCCGCCCGCGCAGCCCGGTGACATCGCCGCCGCTCTCCGGCTGGCCCGGACGGGGCCACCGGTCGAGCAGGTCGGCCTGGAACCGTTCGGGCTCGTCGACACCACCGGAGGCCGCAGATGAACGTCCTGCTCTGGGTCGTCTTCCCCTATCTCAGCATCGCCGTCCTCGTCGGCGGGCTGGTCTGGCGCTACCGGTACGACAAGTTCGGTTGGACCACCCGCTCGTCGCAGCTCTACGAGACGGCGGTGCTGCGCTGGGGCAGCCCGCTGTTCCACTTCGGCGTGCTGATGGTCCTGATCGGACACGTCGGCGGCCTGCTCGTGCCGAAATCCTGGACCGAGGCGGTCGGCATCACCGAACACACGTACCACCTGATGGCGGTCTTCATCGGCACCGTCGCCGGGTTCTGCACGCTGATCGGGATGGCGATCCTCATCGCCCGGCGCCGCCTCACCGGCCCGGTCTTCGCCGCCACCACCCGCAACGACAAGGCCATGTACGCGGTGTTGGCCACGGTGATCGTGCTGGGGCTCTGGGCCACCGTGCGGGCGAACGTGGCCGGCGCCGGCTACGACTACCGGGAAACCATCTCGCCGTGGTTCCGGTCGCTGTTCTACCTCAGCCCGGACCCCGAGATCATGGCCGGCGTCCCGATCGGTTTCCAGATCCACATCGTCGCCGCGTTCGCCCTCTTCGCGTTCTGGCCGTTCACCCGGCTCGTGCACGCCTTCAGCGCACCTGTCGGCTACCTCACCCGCCCGTACGTCCCGTACCGCAGCCGCGATCCCCGCCCCGGTCTGCGTCCCACCCGCCCCGGCTGGGAGGGCCCGCCGAAGCTCCCGACCCGACCGACGGAATCCACCCGCCGTCGTGGCTGACCCACCACGCGATCCACTCGAACCGATCCGTCGGCGCAGGCGTGCCGGCAGCGCTCCGGCCCTGGCGTTCCCGAGGTGAGACAGAAATGACGACGACAGGCGGTACCGCGGCACGGACCTCCGCCGCCGTGAACCCCCCGGCGGCGCCCCCGCCCGGAGCCGGACGCAACCTGCTGCTGGCGACCGTGGGATTCACGGTGAACTTCTGGGCCTGGGCACTGCTCGGTCCCCTCGGGCCCGGCGTCAAGGAGCGCCTCGGCCTCAGCTTCACCGCCCAGTCGCTGCTGGTGGCGGTCCCCGTGGTGGTCGGCTCCATCGGCCGCATCCCGATCGGGGCCCTGACCGACCGGTTCGGCGCCCGGGTGATGTTCCCGGTCGTCAGCCTGGCCACCATCGTCCCGGTGCTGACCCTCTCGGTCGTGTCGTCCTTCCCTGCGCTCATCGTCACCGGGTTCTTCCTCGGCATCGGCGGCACCGCCTTCGCCGTCGGCGTACCCCTGGTCTCCGGCTGGTACCCGCCCGCGCGGCGGGGCTTCGCCATCGGTGTGTTCGGCGCCGGCATGGGTGGAACCGCCATCTCGAACTTCAGCACCGTCCAACTCGCCGACGCCTACGGCGCCAGGACGCCGTTCCTGCTCGTCGCGGCGATCCTCGCCGGCTACGCCGTGCTGGCGTTCCTGCTCATCCGGGACGCACCCGGCCGGCAGCGGCCCGCCGGCTCCGCCTGGGCGCGCGTCGCCGAGGTCGGCCGGCTGCCGGTCACCTGGCAGCTGTGTTTCCTGTACGCCGTCGGGTTCGGCGGCTTCGTCGCGTTCAGCGTCTACCTGCCCGCCTACCTGCGTACCGCCTACGACCTGTCCGCGGGCGACGCCGCACTGCGTACCGCCGGCTTCGTGATCCTCGCCGTCCTCGCCCGACCCGCCGGGGGTTGGCTCTCCGACCGGTTCCACCCGGTGCCGGTGCTCGTCTGGTGCTTCGTGGGCACCGCGGTCTTCGCCGTGGTGCAGGCGTTCCAGCCGGCGCTGATGCCGATCGCCACGATCTGCTTCCTCGGCCTGGCCGCACTCCTCGGCGCGGCCAGCGGTTCGGTCTTCGCGCTGGTCGGCAGGGTCGCCCCGGCCGACAAGGTCGGCACCGTCACCGGCGTGGTCGGTGCCGCCGGTGGACTCGGCGGCTTCGTCCCGCCGCTGATCATGGGCTGGGTGTACGGCGTCGAAGGTTCGTACGCCATCGGCCTGATGCTGCTCTCCGACGTCGCCCTGGCCGCCGCCGTCTACACCGCCGTCAAAATGAGCGGCCTCGCCCGCCGGACGGAGCCCGGCGGGCGACCACCGGCCGACGCCGCGCCATCCTGAGCACCTGGCATCGGTGCCGCGGGCCGGGGCGGGCGGATCCCGCTCAGCCGGCCACCTCGATGCGGGGGAAGAGCACGGCGGGCTTCTCCACGGTCCGGCCGGTCAGGTCCGGCAGCGAGTCGCCCTGCTCCAGCAGATCGGCCGGCTTGGCGCCGAGCGCCGTGCCGATCCGCTCGCTGGCGGACGGGAGGAAGGGCGCGATCAGGGCGGCCAACTGTTGGATCACCCCCGCCAGGTGGTGCAGCGTGGTGTCCAGCCGGACCCGGGCTGCCTCGTCCGTGCTCTCCTGCTTCGCCAGGTGCCAGGGCGCCCGCTCGTCCACGTACGCGTTGGCCCGCCGGACCAGCTCCCAGATCCGGGCGTTCGCCTCGCGGTGGTCGTAGCGGTCCATTGCCGCGCGTACCCCGGTCGCACTGGCCGTCACCTGGTCGCGCAGCGCCGTCTCCGCCTCGTCCAGCGGGCCTGCGGCCGGCACCACACCGCCCCGGTATCGGCCGATCATGCTGGCGACCCGGCTGACCAGGTTGCCCAGTCCGTTGGCGAGGTCCCCGTTGTAGCGGTTGACCAGCCGCTCCTCGTTGAAGTCGCCGTCGAGGAACGGTGAGAAGTCGGCGAGCAGGAAGTGCCGGACCGCCTCGACCCCGTACTCCCCGACAAGCTGGGCCGGGTCGACGACGTTGCCGAGCGACTTGCTGATCTTCTGCCCGGAGAGCGTGATGTAACCGTGCACCACCACGTCGGTCGGGATCGGCAGGCCGGCCGACATCAGCATGGCGGGCCAGTAGACCGCGTGGAACCGGATGACCCCCTTGCCGACGACGTGCACCCGGCGTTCGGCGTCGGTCCAGTACCGGGCGAACCGCTCGTCCTCGCGCTGCCAGCCCAACGCGTTGACGTAGTTGGTCAGCGCGTCGATCCAGACGTACATGACCTGGTCCGGGTCGGCGGGGACGTCGATCCCCCAGCCCCGGGCCCGGGACCGGGACCGGGAGATGCTGATGTCCGCCAGGCCGGACCGGACGAAGCTCGTCACCTCGTTCGCCCGGGACGCCGGGGTGATCTTCAGCTCGCCCGACTCCAGGGCCTGGAGAATGCGGTCCTGATAGCGGGACAGGCGGAAGAAGTAATTCGTCTCCTCCACCGTCTCCGGCCGGGTGAGATGCTCGGGGCAGAGCCCGTCAACGAGTTCCGATTCGCTGTAGAACTGCTCGCAGCCGACGCAGTAAAGGCCCTCGTAGGCCATGCTGTAAATGTCGCCGGCAGCCTCCATCCGACGCCAGATCTCGGTCGCACCGGCAATGTGGTCCGGGTCCACGCTGGTCCGGATGAAATACGAATTGTCGACCTCGAGTGCGTCGATCAGACGGGTGAAGTTCTGCACGTTGTCGTCGACCAGCTGCCGGGGCGAGACACCCGCCTGCTCGGCGGCGAGCACGTTCTTGAGGCTGTTCTCGTCCGAGCCGGTCAGGAAGAAGGTGTCCCGACCGTGCTGCCGCAGGTAACGGACGTACGCGTCACTCTGCACATATTCCAGGGCGTGGCCGAGATGCGGCTTCGCATTGACATATGGAATAGTGGTCGACAGGAACACCGCGCTGGGCATCTTACCCCCGGATTACTCTTCAGGTGTGGCTAATCTTGTCGGTGTGGCTAATCTTGTCTCGTCGATCG
This sequence comes from Plantactinospora sp. B6F1, assembly GCF_040120695.1. Taxonomy (NCBI): domain Bacteria; kingdom Bacillati; phylum Actinomycetota; class Actinomycetes; order Micromonosporales; family Micromonosporaceae; genus Plantactinospora; species Plantactinospora sp. B6F1. The sequence continues at coordinate 37,644 of NZ_JBEEAC010000034.1, forward strand.
GTCGGCGATCACCCGGCGGTCGTCGACAGGGCTAAAAGGGTAACAGGACGGTACGCCCGACCGGCGCAGCGGGCCGCGTCGATGATGCCACCGGGGTCGCGGCCGCCCGTGACACGGGGGAGGTCGCCCCGGGATCTTGGGAGTGTCTGGCCCCGGGACGCGTGCGTGCGGTTCCGTCAGGTGGTGAAGATCGGGGTCAGCGTGCCACGGGCCGGACCGCGGCCCCGGCGCGCTGACCGTCCGACCTCACAGGACCCGCGGCAGCCCCGCCCACCGCCGGTTCAGCGGTTGCGCGCCTGCTGGCACGGCATGCAGAAGCGGGCGTGCGGCAGGATCTCCAGCCGTTCGGTGGGGATGTCTCGCTGGCACTGCTCGCACGTGCCGTAGCTGCCGTCGGTCATCCGCTGCAATGCCTCGGTGTTGTCGGCCACGGCCCGCTGCGTGGAGTTGATGAGCGCGGTGACGGTCTGCGGGTCCAGGCCGATCTGTTCGGGGTTCCTGCGGTGCGTCCTGAGCTTCTCCAGTTCGGCGGTCTGCTGGTCGAGCTGGGCCTGCAGGACCTGCTGGAAGTTCTGTAGACGGTTGTTGTCGACGGTGGTCATGGATGGCTACCTTTCTCGAGGTTCCACGGCTGGCTTTCCTGGCAGTTCACGATCGACTTTCCTGGCAGTTCCACGGCTGGCGGTGGTCCCACGGCTGGCGACAAGGTCCACGGCGCCGCCCGGGGCCGTACGGTGCCGCGTGGCCGGTGGGGCTCGCCCGGGACCGGTCAGCGTCGACGCGGGCGGCGACGTATCGCAGCGAGGGCGGACAGCCCGGCACCGTGCACCGCGGCGACGCGAGGACGTCTGGCCGACCGGACCGGCAGCCGCAGCACGGCGGTGGCCCGGGCGGCCAACTCCGGCGTGTTGGCCCCGCCGCCGACGAGGACCAGGCCGCGGTGCGCGGCGGCCCGGTCGACGTCGCGCGCCCGGCCGTCCCGGCGTAGGTCCTGAACCAGGTCGGTGACGGTGTGGACGACGACATCGGCGGCGGTGGGCCCGATGAGGTCCCGGACTCCGATGGTCGCCTGGCGGGCGGTGATCAGACCCCCGTCAGCCAGCATCGCGACCTCGATGAGCTGCGCTCCGACGTCCGCGATGAGCAGCGGACCCGGTGCCGCGCCGGCGCCGATCGCGGCTGCGCGGATGGTGGGGGTGAGCATCAGCCGGGACGGCTGGAACACCGTGGTGAGCAGCTCCCGCATGGCCTCGTCGTCGCTCGCCTTGCTCAGGACCGGTCGGCAGGCGACCATGACCGCTCCGGACGGCAGCGGTTGGTGGTAGCGGGACAGTATCCGGTCCAGCAGCCTCCGCAGGCCGTTCGCATCGGCGATGCGGCCGCGCTGCACCAGGGGCTTGGGGTTGCTCAGGCTGTCGTTGAGGCTGGGCAGCTGCACCAAGGGGCGTCCGGAGGCCCAGATCCGGGCGTAGCCGCTGCCCAGGTCGATGCCGACCGCGGCCGGCTCGGTGCCGGTGGGCTCGCCGGCCGTACGCTGGGTGCCCGAGGCGGACGCCGATGCCAGGGCGCCGTGCTGATCGACGATGCTCACCGTCTAGCCCCTTCCACCTCGAAGACGATCGGTCGTCGGAGTCGACCGAGCAGAATGCTGGTAGCGCCGGTCGCCTGCCAGGTGTGTGGCAGGTCTGTCGGGGCGCTGCGGCTAGCGAGCCGTGCCTCTGCGCACCGTGGCGACGACTCGCACCGGGGGCGCTGGACTGTCCTGCACCGGACCATCGGAACCTGGTGGCGCGACCGGTGCACTGCCGGCCGGCGCAGCGAGGCCGTGCGCGCGCAGGCTGGCGACGCCCGGAAGCTTCGTGGCCTTACCGGTCGTCATCACACCTCCTCGCACGCTCGCGACCAGATAGAACCTCGAGCATCCGCCTGTCGCGCCGCTGCGGCATGGGCTGCCGCCGGCAAGGTCTTCGGCTTCGTACTGCCGGCGACCGGCAAGGTGGGCGCGACCGCGCATGAGGCTGGGGTCAGAGCCGGTGGGCGCTGGGGTCAGAGCCGGTGGGCGACGGCGGGCGGGGATGCGGCCCGGCGCCCGGGGGCCGGCCCCCGAAGGCGGATATCCAGCGCATATGGTCTCGGCGGCGGCCATAATGATCGAGATCCACCACCGGACGCGCGAGGAAGGGCACGATGGTGACTCCAGAATCCGTCAACACCCCGGACACCCCGATGCCGGCGGCCTTTTTCGGCCACGGCAATCCGATGAACGCGCTGGAGGTCAACCGCTACTCCTCGGCATGGCGAGCCTTCGGAGAGAGCGTGCCGCGCCCACGCGCGATCCTGGTCGTCAGCGCCCACTGGTACATCAACGCCACCGCCGTCACCGCCATGCCGAGGCCGCGGACGATCCACGACTTCTACGGCTTCCCCCAGGAACTGTTCGAGGTGCAGTACCCCGCCCCCGGACTACCCGAGATGGCCGCTGAGGTCAGTGACGTCGTCCACCCGACCTGGGTCGGTGCGGACGTCGACAGTTGGGGCATCGACCACGGCACCTGGTCGGTGCTCGTGCACGCCTTTCCCGACGCCTCCATTCCGGTGGTCCAGCTCAGCATCAACGCCGACAAGCCGCTCGACTACCACCTGGAACTGGGTGCCAAGCTGGCGCCGCTGCGCAAGCGAGGGGTACTCATCGTCGCCAGCGGTAACGTGGTGCACAACCTGCGCGGCATGGACTGGAAGCTCACCGACGAGGGCTACGACTGGGCCCAGCGCTTCGACGAGGAGGCCAAGACCCGGATGCTCACCGATCCGACCGAGTTCGCGACCCTCGACGCCCACCCCGACTACCGCCGCGCCGCACCCACCCCGGACCACATCATCCCCGCCCTGTACCTCGCGGGCCTGGCCGGAGCCACCGACACGCCGGGCACCGACGTTCTGGTCGACGGCTACGCCTACGGGTCGCTCTCGATGACGGCGTACACGCTCGGCCTGCGCCGCCCGGACGCCCTCAGTGGCGCCGGCTCCCCGCAGCCGCCGGCCGACCTGCCGCCGGACGGATCCAACATCTGACCACCCGGCGGAGGCAGGCCGTCGGCGTGGTCTCGGGCGGCGTCGCCTTACGGTACCGACCTCCCGGCGGTCGCACGGGGCGGGACACCTCCGCGGCGCCGGGCCCGGATGGCGTTCCAGGACGCGGCCCGGGCCGACGGTCAGGCGGTTTACCCGTCGTCGTTCTGCCGCGCGCCGAGTTCGTCGGTGACCAGCAGGTCGCGGCGGAACTGGCCGGTTCGGTAGGCCGCGCGGCCCACCATGTGCGCGGCGACGGGCGCGGTGGCGAGTTGAAACGCGCCGACGAGCACCAGCGTGGTGACGTCGACGACGGTGCCCAGCCGCAGCGCCGTGCCGGTCAGGATGAGCAGCAGTCCGAGCACCTGCGGCTTGGTCGCCGCGTGCATCCGGGAGAGCAGGTCGGGGAAGCGCAGCAGGCCGAGGCCTGCCGCCAGGCTCAGCAGGGCGCCGCAGAGCAGGCATGCGGCGGCGAGGACGTCGACGACGCCGGCCGCGGTCATCGCTGCCCCGCGGGACCGGGCTGCCCGTCGGCCGGCCCCTCCTCACGCTCGAGTGTCGGCCCGGCGACGGGCGACGCCGGGTCGACGAACCGGCCGACGGCGATCGAGGCGATCGGACCGAGCAGGGCCAGCCCGAGCAGGATCGGCAGTCCGGTCGCGTCACGGGTGTACGCCGCCTCGGTGGCGATCGCGCCGACGGCGATGGCGAGCAGTACGTCGTTGGCCACGATGCGGTCCAGTGTGGACGGGCCCCGCACGATTCGGAGCAGCGCCAGGCCGAATCCGGCGGCCAGCAGCACCGCGACGACATAAGCGACGACGGTCATCGGTGACCTCTCTCGTTGGTGATCTGCTTGAGTTCGGCGGCGGAGCCGATGGCACGCACGATCCGGGCCTCCAGGGCGTAGACCTCGCGGCGGAACTCCTCGACGGCGTTCCGGTCGCGGACGTCGAAGACGTGGATGTAGAGCACCCCGGCGGCGCGGTCGGTGTCGACGATGATGCTGCCGGGAATCAGCGAGACGGCCTCCCCACACAGGGTGAGGTTCAGGTCGGAGCGGACGGTCAACCGCACGGCGATCACCGCGCTGTACGGCCGGTACCGGAACCGGACCGCGGTCCACGCCAGGTGGGCGCTGGCCACCACCAGGTCGAGGAGGAACCTGGCGGCGAACCGCAGCAGCCCCAGCACCCGTGGCCGTCCGGCGAAGGTCACCGGCGGCAGTGGGAAGACGGTGATGACGACGGCGGAGACCACGAGCCCGCCGAAGAACGTCGCCCAGGAGAACACGCCCCAGAGCAGCATCCACAGCACGGTCAGCCCGCCGACGGCGATGAGTCGGTCGCGGATGCGGCGGTCCGGGCGGACGGCGGTCACGGCGCACCTCCGGGGAACACGGCCCGCACGTAGGGGTGGCGGGCCAGCAGGTCGCCCGCTGCCGTGTCGGTGAGTTCGTACAGCGGCCCCGCGATCAGCGTCAGCGCGACGCCGGCGGCGACCAGCGCGGCGGTCGCGGCCACCATCATCCGCGGCGTACTCCGGGGCGGGGCGCTGGCGGAGGTGCCGACCGGGGACCGCCAGAACGCCAGGTTCCACACCCGGCCGATCGCGTAGAGGGTGAGCAGGCTGGTCAGCATCGCCCCGGCAACCAGGACGTAGGCCAGCGGCCTGCCGTCCTGGATGCCGGCGCGTACCAGCCCCAGCTTGCCGAGGAAGCCGGAGAACGGGGGTATGCCGGCGAGGTTGAACGCCGGGATGAAGAACAGCACGCCCAGCAGCGGAGTGGTCCGGGCCAACCCGCCGAGCTGGTCGACGGCGGTGGTGCCGCCACGTCGTTCGATCAGCCCGGCGACGAGGAACAGCGTCGTGAGGATCACGATGTGGTGGACGGTGTAGAAGACCGCCGCCGCGATGCCGGCCCGGGAGGCCAGCCCGACCCCGAACAGGAGGTACCCGATGTGGCTGACCAGGGTGAACGAGAGCATCCGTTTGATGTCGGACTGGGCGACGGCACCGAGGATGCCGACCACCAGGGTCGCCAGTGCGGCGACCGTCAGCACGTCGGCCACTCGTCCACCGGGGAACAGCAGGGTCTCGGTGCGGATGATGGCGTAGACACCGACCTTGGTGAGCAGACCGGCGAACACGGCGGTGACCGGGGCAGGAGCGGTCGGATAGCTGTCCGGCAGCCAGGCCGACAGCGGGAAGACCGCCGCCTTGATGCCGAAGGCCAGCAGCAGGATCCCCTGTAGGAGCAGTCGCACGCTGTCGGGCAGCGCATCGAGCCGCGACACCAGCTGGGCCAGGTTGAGGGTGCCGGTGGCGGCGTACACCAGCCCGATGCCGGCGAGGAAGATGACCGACGAGAGCAGGCTCACCACGACGTACGTGGTGCCGGCCCGGACCCGGGTCTCGGTGCCGCCGAGGGTGATCAGCACGTAGCTGGCGGCCAGCAGGATCTCGAAGCCGACGTAGAGGTTGAACAGGTCGCCGGAGAGGAACGCGTTGGTGATGCCGGCGGTGAGGATCAGGTACGTGGGGTGGTAGATGGCCAGCGGCGCCGCTCGCTCGCCGTCCGCCACACCCTGCCCGATCGAATAGACCAGTACGCAGAGTGTCACCGCGGCGGAGACCACCAGCATCAACGCGGCGAGTTGGTCGGCGACCAACACGATGCCGACCGGAGCCGGCCAGCCGCCCACCGGAGCGACCAGTGGCCCCGACCGGGAGAGCACCAGCAGCGCCACCGCAGCCGCCAGGGTGGCGGTCAGGACGCCGACACTGACCACCCGCTGGATCCGGGGGCGCCGGAACATCAGCAGCGTCACCGCCGCGCCGAGCAGCGGCATCACCACCGGCAGCGGTACCAGCCAGGTCACGGGTGCACCGCCCGGGTCACGTCACGGTCGGCGTCGTCGGCATCGGCGTCGGCGTCGGCGGCGTCCGATCCCTCGTCGCGTTCGGCCATCGCCATGATCCGACGGTCCTCGATGTCGTCCTGCACCTCGTCGTGGCCGACCAGCCGCCAGCTGCGGTAGGCGAGGGCGAGCAGGAACGCCGTCATCCCGAGCGTGATGACGATGGCGGTCAGGATCATGGCCTGCGGAAGCGGATCGGTCATCTCACCGGGCGCGGCGGCGCCGACGATCGGCGGGTCCCCCGGCATGGCGGTGGACAGAATCAACACGTTGGCGCCGTTGCCGAGCAGGATCACGCCCAGCAGTACCCGGGTCAGCGTACGTTCCAGCAGCAGCGTCACCCCGGCGGCGAACAACACGCCGACGGCGACCAGCATGATCAGGCTCACCTTCACGCCATCTCCTCCGTCTGCTCGGCTTTCCGGTCGGCGTCCTGATGTCGGTCCACTTCGGCACCGAGGCTGCGCAGCACGTCGAGGACCAGTCCCACGACGATCAGATAGACGCCGATGTCGAAGAGCGTCGAGGTGACCACGTGCGTGTGCCCGAGCAGCGGCAGGTGGAAGTCGAGTATCGCGCTCTGCAGGACCTGCCCACCCAGCACCATGGCGCCGACACCGGTGCCCACGGCGACGAAGAGGCCCGCGCCGAGCACCGCACCGGCGTCGACCGGGGCGGCGGTCGAGAGTTCGTGCCGCCCGCCGGCCAGGTAGCGCAGCACCAGCGCCAGCGCCGCGACCAGGCCGCCGGTGAACCCGCCGCCGGGGGTGTTGTGTCCGGTGAACAACAGGTACACCGACAGCAGCACGATCGCGTGGAACAGCAGCCGGGTGATCACCTCGAGCATCGTGGAGCGGCGGCCGGCGGCCACGGTGTGACCGGCCATGAGCCAGACCGGTTCGCCGTCCGGTGGCTTCGGCGGCAGGCTACCGGGTCCACGCCGGTGCAGTCGCCTGGCCCGCCGGAAGATCAGACTCGCCACGCCGGTGGCCACCGCGACCAGGACCGAGACCTCACCCATCGTGTCCCAGGCCCGGATGTCGACCAGGATGACATTGACGATGTTGCGACCGCCCCCGAACGACACCGCCAGCTCGGGAAAGTCGACCGAGACCGGGATCGCGGTTCGGGCCCCGACGGCGACGTACGCCATGGCGGCCATCACCGTGCCGACGGCGGTGCCGACGGCGACCCTGAGCCATCTGGTCCGGACCTCTGGCCGCTCGGAGAAGTGGGTGGGCAGCCGGCGGAGCACCAGGACCAGCATCACCATCGTGACCGTCTCGACCAGGAACTGGGTCAGCGCCAGGTCGGGTGCGCCGTACAGCAGGAACAGGCCGGCGATGGCATAGCCGGTGACCCCGACCAGGATGACCGCGGTCAGCCGACGGCGGGCAGCCGTGGCGACCACCGCCGCGACGACCAGCACCGCGACCGGCAGCGCGTGCAGCGGTGCCTCCCACAGCTGGACCGGCTCCCCGAACGGCCTGCCCACCGCGAGTACCGTGCCGGCCGCGGCGATCAGCACCAGCAGGATGACACCCAGGTAGAACGGCAGCGACCCGCGCTGGGTGGCGCCGGTCACCTCCACCGCGGTCCGGTCCACCACGGCCATCAACCGGTCGTAGCCGGAGGATGCGGGAACGTCGCCGACGCGCGCCGGCCGACGACCGGTCGGCACCCCGGCCCGGAACAGCAGCGCACCCAGCACGAGCACCAGCAGGGAGAGGCCGAGCGCGACACCCGGCCCGTGCCACAGCCCCAGGTGGTACACCGGCCCGGTGGCCGCGAAACGGTCGGCGTACGGCGAAAGCAGGCGGTCCACCAGCGGTGCGGCGATCCCGGCGGCAACGCCGGTCAGCGCGATCAGCATGGGCGCGGCCAGCAGCGCCGACACCACCCTCCGGTCCACCTTCGTCGCGGCGCCGACGCCGGGGTCCGCGCCGGGCACGGCGGCCTTGCTCGCGAAGGCGCCCCACATGAACCGCAGCGTGTACGCCACGGTGAGCACGGTGCCGGCGACGACACCGGCCAGCACCACCCGGCCGGTGACCCCGGCGTCGAACAGGGCCACGAAGATCGCCTCTTTGCCGACGAAGCCGATCATCGGCGGTATCCCGGCCATCGACGCCGCGGCCAGTCCGGCGGCCACGGCGAGCGCGGGTGCCCGCCGGCCGAGACCGCTGAGCCGGCGCAGGTCCCGGGTGCCGGTCGCCCGGTCCACGATCCCGACCACGAGGAAGAGCGCCGCCTTGAACAACGCGTGCGCCAGCAGCATCGCGGCACCGGCCACCGCCACATCCCGCCCGCCGGCACCGAGTACGGCGATCAGCAGGCCGAGCTGGCTCACCGTCCCGTAGGCCAACAGCAACTTCAGGTCGTACTGCCGCAGCGCCACCCAGCCGCCGTAGAGCATCGTGGCGACGCCGGCGCCGAGCACCACGACCCGCCACGTCGTCGCCGCCGGACCGCCGGCGACGGTGACCGCCGGTGCGAGCTGCGCGACCAGGAAGACTCCCGCCTTGACCATCGCGGCCGCGTGCAGGTAGGCGCTGACCGGGGTCGGTGCCGCCATCGCCGCCGGCAGCCAGAAACTGAACGGGAAGACCGCCGACTTGGACAACGCCCCGAGCAGGATCAACACGATCGCCGTGGCCAGGTACCAGCCGCCCGGCAGCGAGTCGGCCACCTCCGACCACCGGTAGCTGCCGGCGTGCTCGCCGAGCATGACGATGCCGACCAGCATCGCCAGGCCACCGGCGGTCGTCACGACCAGCGCCTGCAGCGCGGCCCGCCGGCTCGGTCGGTTGGTCACCGAGTGCCCGATCAACAGGTACGAGCAGACGGTGGTCAGCTCCCAGAACACGTACAGCAGGAGCAGGTCGTCGCTGACGACCAGGCCCAGCATCGTTCCCGCGAAGGCGACGAAGACACCGGCGAACCGGCCCAGGTCCGGCTCGTCCGCGTCGAAGTACTGCGCGCAGTACACCAGGACCAGCGCGCCGATCCCGCCGACGAGCAGCACCATCAGCCACGACAGCGTGTCCACCCGCAGCGCCAGCGACATACCGATCGGGCGTACCCAGGGATGGGTCCACTCGACCGCGCCTGTCCCGAGGACCTCGTTGGTGTGCGCGGCGGCCCAGGCGGCGGCGGCGAGCGGCGCCCCGGCCAGCAGGTAGAACGCCCGCGGACCGAGCCACCGCACCAGCGGCGGCGCCGCGACAGCGACCGCCAGGTGCGCCAGCAGAACGATCAGCACGTGGCGGCCAGCAGATCCCGCAACTGGGCAAGCCCGTCGTCGTGCCCGACGGCCACCACGACATCGTCGGCCCGGAAGACGAAGTCCGGGCCCGGCGAGGCGGTGATCTCCTCCCCACGCAGCACCGCCACGATCGAGGCTCCGGTACGGGTCCGCGCCCGGGTGTCCCCGAGCGGGCGGTTCACGTACGTCGACCCGGACCGGATGCGGATCCGTACCGCCTGCACCCCACCCAACGGCTCGATCAGGTCCGCGACGTGATCCATGGTGACCTTGGCGTGCAGAACGTCCGCCACCGAGCGGGCCTCGTTCGGCCGCAACGTCACGTCGGCGATCGCCCGCTCCGGCTCGGCCCGGTCGTAGAGCACGAGAACGTGCCGACCGTCGAGGTGTGACACGATTCCCAGGCGGTTACCCTCCCATGTGGTCAGTACATGAGAGATCCCCACGCCGGGCAGACCGGTACGTTCCATCGTCATGGGCACTCCTGTCCAGGATCGGATGCGGCAGCCCGGCCGGACCGCCTCGTGCTCGGGCGGGGTGGTACCCCGTGTGGCCTGCGTCCAACCGGTCGGGCCGGTGGCGAGCCCGTCACGAGACGGCCCCACGCGGATCTTCGGTCGCGCGAGCAGAGTGGCAGCGTCTCCCGGGCAGGTCGCATGGCCTGGCGCCGGCACGAACGCACCGCTGACGAATCCGAACTGCCGGCGCAGATCAAGCCTAGCCCGCCGACGCGCCGGTGCCATCGGGCGACACAGGCAATCAAGGTCCTGCTTCGTTTCCAGGTACGGGCAACGCCGGGCCGACCGGGCACCCGGGGCCGGCCGTGCCGCCCTCCGCGTGCCACGACCCGGGTCAGGTTGCCGGCCGCCGGCATCCGGCGCCGCCGATGTCGTCCCGCGCCGCCCCTCGGCGTTCGATCGGCACCCGGTGACGCTGGAGTCATGCACCCTCATCGTCCGCCGGCCCGCGCCCGCCAGCACACCGGCCGGCCGCCCGCCCCGCACAGCGGGCGGCGACCGAACCGGAGCCGCCGGCCCGGCTGGCTGCTGCTGGCGGTGGCCGTGTCGGCCATCCTGGCGGGCATGCGGACGGGACACGGCTTCGTACTGGCCGCCGGGCTCGCGCTCGGCCCGGTTGCCCTGCACCTGATATCCGGCGGCGGGACGGTGGCGGACCGGGGTGAGCGGTCGCCGTGCCGCCCGTGAGCGGACGCCACGCGCCCGCCGTGCCGGTACGGTCGGGTACCGGACGTACGATCGGCAGGTGGGGATGTCCCGAGAGGTTCGGCTGATCCGGGTCTACGACACCCCGTCACCGGATGACGGTTCGCGGGTGCTGGTGGACCGGGTGTGGCCGCGCGGTGTGACCAAGGCCACCGCCCGACTCGACGAGTGGCTCACCGATGTCGCGCCCTCCACAGAGCTACGACGGTGGTACGGCCACCGCCCGGACCGGTTCGGCGAGTTCCGGGACCGCTACCTCGCCGAGCTGCGGGAGCCGCCCCGGGCGGCCGCCCTCGACCGGCTCGACGCGCTGTGTCGGCGCGGACCGGTCACGCTGCTGACGGCGACCAGGGACGTCGCACACAGCCACGCGGCGGTGCTGACCGAGCTGCTACGGCACCCCGGGTAGCACCGCCACCCTTCCCGCTTCGCGACTACCAGTTGGCCGGTGGGTCGCTGGCCGGGAAGGACTGCGCTCCCCACTCGTCGACGATGTCGGCGGGGAACCAGTCTGCGGAGTCGGTGTGTGCCGCTCCCGCCTCTTGGCCGAGCTGCCGCGCCGGCTCGACGGCGCTGTCGGGCAGGGTCCGGATCTGTGGTGTCGCCGCAGCGCCCACTGGTCGGCCGGTCATATCCGCGCCTTCGATCCGCCGCGGTCGCCGTACTCGGACATGTTGTCGTCCAATCCCGGACGCCGGAACGGATGCGGTCCGTTGATAGGTAGCGGCTGTGTCACCCCGTTCCGGATGACCTCGTCCGGCCGGTCGTACCCCTTGAGCAGGTCGCTGCGGGTCACGACGCCCAGCAACCGGCTCCGGTCGTCGACGACCAGCAGCCGGCCGACCTCCCGACGGTGCATCAACCGGCCTGCGGCGGCCAGGGACGCGGGGGGTGCGACGGTGACCGGAGGGGCAGTCATCACGTCCACCGCCGCCCTCTTCGGCCAGCGCAGCCGAGAGAGCCGCGCCGCCCACCAGCGGCCCCCGGTCTCGGTGCCGACCTCGGCGGTCTCCACCGTGTCGCGCAGGTCGGTCCACGACACCACGCCGGTGACAGTGTCGAACCGGTCGACGACCGGGACCGCGCTGATCTGTCGTTCCGTCAGCACGGCCGCGATCTGCGTCACCGGCGCATCATCGTGCACCGTTATCACGTCCGTCGTCATCACATCGCGTACCCGCCACCGCATGTGCTCCTCCTGTCCGTGGGTGGATCAGGCACCGCAAGCGGTACCTGCATCGAGAGTCCGTGCCGGCGGCGTCGCTCGCCGTGGCCCGCGACCCGTTACCCGCGTCGGACGGTGCTCGGACGAGGGGGCATCCGGGGCATCGTACGCGGCGGGCGAAACGGCGCAACGGTCACGAACCAACCCAGCACACCCACGATCACGACCATAAGTACCAGGTCGAGCACGCCGTACCCGACGGCCAACATTCCCGCCAGAACCGCTGCGACACCGGCCGCGAGCATCAGGGCGAATCGAGACCTCCAACCCACGAGCAACTCCTTCAGGTCACGCCGGGGCGGCAGCCAGGGTCACGGCGGGCGGCAGCCGTTAGCGTCGCCCCCTTCCATGCGCCTTGGTCCGGTCCGGTACCGTGTCACCACGGGGCCGGTCCGGCACCGTGCCTCCATAATCGCCTGGCCGCACCGGCTCCGGACAGGGTCGCGTCGCGCAGACAGGGTCGGGGCCAGACTGCCGAGGGCCGGCAAGGTCGACGACGGTGCGGGTTGGCGGCTCCAGCACACCTCGTCGTTCCGGCACCCGCGCAAAGGCCGCCCCGTCACGGCGGGTCCGTCGGCTTACGGCCCAGGATAAGCCAGTACCGGGGGCTGCCGTCGCGGTACCGGCCCAGGGCGGTCAGGGCGACGGCCGCCGCGGTGAAGCCAGCCGCCGTCAGGTCGTCGCGGATCGCGGGCAGCCGGCTGGTGCGGTAGTACATCACGAACGGGGGCCGCCACACGGCGTTGCGGACTCGCATCACCAGGTCGAATCCGAGCGTGGTCCAGTACGAGACCGAGGCCGGCGGCGGCGGCGCGCCGACCGCAATCGCGAAGAGCCCATCGGGTCGCAGCGCGCGGTACACCCCCTCGAACACCACGGATCGTTCGGTGGGCAGGAAGTGGCCGAGTGCTCCGGAGCTGACCGCGAGGTCGAACCCCGCAGCGAAGGGCAGGGCTCGGGCGTCGGCCCGCACCCAGGTGGCCTCCGGGTGCGCGCCGCGTGCCTGGGCGAGCATGCCGGCGCTGAAGTCGACGCCCGTGACCCGTCCTCGGCACAGGGACCTGAGCACGAAGATGCCCGCGCCGGTCCCGCAGCACACGTCCAGCCCGTGCTGGAACGGCCCGAGTTCGGTTAGCGTGCGGGCGGTCTCGTCGAGAATCTCCTGCGAGGTGCGAAAGGGCGTGTGGTCGAACTTCGGAGCGAGCAGATCGTAGCCGCGCTCGACCGAGGAGAGCGCCTGGACGCAGAGTTCACGCAGGGACGGGCCTTGCGGCGAGAACACCGGTCGAGGGTACCTCCTGGGCGGCGTCGCTGCCGGACGAGCGAAAGGCGGCGTCGTACCGGCCGGCGGCACCGCCGCAGGTCAGCCCGGCCGGGAGTCGTCGGCCCGGGGGTCTGGCCGGGAGCCCTGCCCGGCGCGGGCGACGACGTCGGGGTTCCGTAGCGGCCGGTCCGGGTCTACTTCGGTGCCGATCAGCACCGTCCGTGCCGGGTCGCCGGCGGAGAAGAGCGTTCCCTCGTGCTGGACCGCGGCCGCGCCCCAGGTCACCGCGGTGCGTAGCGCGGCCTCGCCCGTCCCGCCGCCGTGCAGGAAGCCGGCCAGGGCGGCGTCACCGGCGCCGACGGCGTTGACCACCCGGGTCACCGGCACCTCGGCGTGCCGTACCCCGGCGGCGTCGACCAGCAGTGCGCCGTCGGCACCGAGGCTGGCCAGCACCGCGCCGGCACCGCGGCGGCGCACCTGGAGCGCCGCGTCGCGCACGTCGCCGAACGTCCGCAGCGCCCGGCCGACCAGCTCGGCCAGCTCGGAGGTGTTCGGTTTGACCAGGTCCGGACGGCCGGCGAGGCTGGCCCGCAGCGGCTCGCCGGAGGTGTCCACCGCGACCCGGACACCGCGGGACCGGGCCGCCTCGGCCAGCCTGGCGTACAGGTCCGGCGGTACGCCCCCGGGCAGGCTGCCGCAGCAGGCCAGCCAGGTGACGTCGGCGAGGTCGTCCAGGACGGCCCGTACCAGCGCCTCGGTCTCCCCCGCGCCCAGCGCGGGACCGGGCTCGTTCACCTTCGTGACCGTGCCGTCCGGCTCGACCAGGCTGATGTTGCTGCGGATCTCGCCCCGCACCGGCACCTCCCGGACGGGCAGTCCGGCCACCCGGAGCATCTGGGAGAGCTGGGCGCCGACCGCACCGCCGACCGGCAGGACGGCGGTGGCCGGCCGGCCGTGGCGGTGCAGGGCCAGCGCGACGTTGACGCCCTTGCCGCTCGGCTCGTTCCAGCCACGACGGCTGCGGATCACCGCTCCCCGGGTCAGCGCGTCGACGACAACCGTGCGGTCGACGCTCGGGTTCGGGGTCAGGGTGAGAATCACCTGCCGGCGTCCGGGAAGTCGTGCACGCTGGCGTACACCCCGGCCGCGAGGCCGGCCAGCAGAGCGGCACCCCGCGCACCGGCCTCGACGACCGGGGAACGGCGTACCGGGCCGAGACGGCGGGCCTTGACCGCCATCAGTGCCTCGCTGCGTGACCAGCCGCCGACGGCGACGAGGTCGCGGTGGCCCCCGCTGTACGCCGTCATCGCGTCGTGGATGACGCCGATCTCCTCGGTGACCGCCTCCAGTGCCGCCCGCCAGATCTCCGCCGGCTCGGCGGCCTCCCCCGCCGGTACGACCACCGAGCGCCCCTCCTCGGTGATCCGCACCCCGACCCGGTCCGGCTCGGCCTGCCCGGCGAGGGTGTCGAGTCGGGGCAGGTCGGCACGGTCCAGGCCGAGCCCGGCCAGCACCCGTTGCAGCACCAGTCCTCCGGTGGTGGCGCCGAGCAGGCACCAGCGGCCGGCCAGCGCGTGCCACCCGACGGTGACCCCGGCGGCGACCAGCCCGGCGACGGTCTCCGGGGCCAGGGCCGGCGGGACCGACCGGACCAGCGCCTCCGCCGTACCGCAGGAGTCCAGTTCGTCGCCGGGGCGTACCGCGCCGGCGCCGATCGCGGCGACCTGGTGGTCGTGACCGCAGACGGTGAGGGTGGCCCCGGTCAGCCGGGTGGGTCCGGTGCCCGCCTCGACGGTGCCGAGCGCGGTTCCGGCGGTCACCACCTCGGGCATCAGCGAGGCGTGCGCCCCCGACCAATCCAACGCCTCGGGCCACCATTGCCGGCCGTCGAGGCGCAGCCAGCCGGTCCGGGACGCGAGGGACTGCTCGGCGACCTCGGCACCGCCGAGCCGACGGACCACCCACTCGGCGACGTTGAGCCGGCGTACGGCGGTCCGGGTCTCCGGATGATGGTTGCGCAGCCAGCGGTGCTTGGTGAGCGCCCACTGGTGCCGCAGCGGCAGCCCGGTGGTGCGAGCGAACGTCTCCGGGCCGATCCGGGCGCGCAGGTCGGCCAGTTCCGTCTCGTCCCTGGTGTCGTGCCAGGCGACGACCGGGCCGACCGGCCTGCCGGAGCGGTCCAGCAGCACGCCGGACTCGCCCATGCTCGCCACGCCGAGTCCGGCGACCGGGCCGGGTGGGGCGGCGGCCAACGCGCCGGCCAGGGCCTCGACGGCGGAGCTGAGCAGGGCGGTCGCGTCGAGTTCGGCGCCGGTCCGGGTGGGTTTCCAGGGCGTGGTCGCGGACGACTGGGACAGCGGCTCGCCCGTGTCGGTGAAGACCACGGCCTTGCTGGCCGTGGTGCCGACGTCGAGGCCGACGAGCAGTGCAGCGGCCACCTCGTCACCTCCGCTGTGCTGCGGTGCCATCCGCTTGTCCGATGCCGGGCACACTTGCTTTCCGTCGGGGGAGCTGTCAAGAGTCACCCAACACGTTGCACCTTCTGGAAACGGAGTACCAGATGCCCCTCACCGCCACCGGCCGACTCGTCGACGGGGCGCGTGCCGCCGGTACGGCAATCGCCGCCTTCAACGTGATCACCCTGGAGCACGCCGAGGCGATCGTCGCCGGTGCCGAGCAGGCCGGCCGCGCGGTGATCCTCCAGATCAGCGAGAACGCCGTCCGATTCCACCACGGTCGACTCGCCCCGATCGCCGCCGCCGTTACCGCGGTCGCCGAACTCGCCGCCGTGCCGGTGGCGGTGCACCTCGACCACGTCCAGAGCCGGGACCTGCTCCACGCGGCCGAGGGGACCGGGATCAGCTCGGTGATGTTCGACGCGTCGAGGCTCGACTACGCCGACAACGTCAGTGCCACCGCGGCGGCGGCCGGTTGGGCGCACGCGCGCGGGCTGTGGCTGGAGGCGGAGCTGGGTGAGGTCGGCGGCAAGGACGGGGCGCACGCCCCCGGGGTACGCACCGATCCGGCCGAGGCGGCCGAGTTCGTCGCCGCGACCGGGGTCGACGCGCTGGCGGTGGCGGTGGGCAGCTCCCACGCGATGACCGACCGGACCGCCGCGCTCGACTTCGCGCTCATCGGCCGGCTTCGAGAGAAGCTGCCCGTGCCGCTGGTGCTGCACGGCTCCTCCGGCGTCCCCGACGACGATCTGGTCCGGGCCGTGCGGGCCGGGATCGTGAAGGTCAACGTCGGCACCATCCTGAACGTCGCCTTCACCGAGGCGGTCCGGGCCGAGTTGGCCGCCACGCCGATCGTCGACCCGCGGAAGTACCTGGCGCCGGCGCGGGACGCCGTCGCCCGGACCGTCGCCCACCTGGTCGGCACGCTCGGCTGAGCGACGGACCAGGTTCGAGCCCACCTCGACTCCACGGGAGGACGCGCCTACCCCGGGAGGGCCAACACCGAGTCTGCATCACCGAGTCGGGCACCCCGGGGTCGGGCATCACGGGGTCGGGCACCACCGACGTCGGGCATCACGGACGAGAGTTGCTACTCCCGGCCACTTCTAACGTATAGCGCACCCCGGGGCTTGCCGCAAGATCCGGGGTGTGCTGCAGAATCGCTGGTCGAAGCCGGGATGCGCGGGAAACGGGGGCGCCAGATGCGGGGTGACGGTGCCGGCGATCGGGCCACCCGCGAGCGCCCCGGCGAAGCGACACCGGCACGGGCTGTCTGACAGCGCCCGGCCCGTAGCGCCACCCACCGACCGGCCCCTGGTGGACACCGTCTGCCCGGGAGGGCCTCGCCGCACTCGACCTCACCTGGGAGCCAAGACATGGATCACCCGACCAGCGCCGTGTTCGACCTGCCCGACAACCTCGCGGCCAAGGCCGATCCGGCACTGATCGCCGACGACGACCGGCACTTCGCGGCGATGGCGGAGAGCCTGGAGCAGACGTACGCCGACCTGTCCGCCCGGCTCGACGCCGTGCGCCTGGCGCCCGCCGGCAAGGGCCGGCAGGCGGTGGACCGGGACCAGGAGGTCCGCCGGTTGACCACACGGCTGCGTACGCTCCGTCGGTTCAGCCTGGACCTGTGCCTCGGCCGCATGGTCGGCGCGGACGACGCCGAGCCGGTCTACGTCGGGCGGCTCGGCCTGACCGACAGCACCGGCCGCCGGCTGCTGGTCGACTGGCGCTCCCCCGCGGCCGCACCGTTCTTCGGGGCGACCCACGCCAATCCGATGGGCCTGGCCAGTCGGCGCCGGTACCGCTGGACGGGCGGCCGGATCACCGACTACTGGGACGAGGTGTTCAGTCCGGACGGTCTCGACGGGCACGCCGCGCTCGACGACCAGTCCGCCTTCATCGCCAGCCTGGGTGGCAACCGGTCGGCCCGGATGCGGGACGTACTCGGCACCATCCAGGCCGACCAGGACGCGATCATCCGGGCCGGATCCCGAGGTGCGCTCGTCGTGGACGGCGGTCCGGGCACCGGCAAGACCGTCGTCGCCCTGCACCGCACCGCGTACCTGCTCTATTCCGATCCCCGCCTCGGTGACCGGCGCGGCGGTGTGCTCTTCGTCGGCCCGCACGAGCCGTATCTGGCGTACGTCGCCGACGTGCTGCCCAGCCTCGGCGAGGAGGACGTCCGGACCTGCACACTGCGGGACCTCGTCCCCGAGGGCGTCACGGCGGTCGCCGAGACCGATCCGGAGGTCGCCGCGCTGAAGTCGTCCGCGGAGATGGTCACGGCGATCGAGGCGGCGGTGCGGTTCTACGAGGAGCCGCCCGCGAGCGGGATGACGATCGCGACCGAGTGGTCCGACCTCCGGCTGGGCCCCGACGACTGGGCAGCGGCGTTCGACGCACCGGATCCGGGTACGCCGCACAACGAGGCGCGCGAGCAGATCTGGGACACCCTGCTCACGATCCTGCTGGAGAAGTACGACGGTGACGAACCGGAGGCCCGGTTCCGGACGTCGATGGAGCGGAACCGGGAGCTACGCGAGGTCCTGCATCGTGCGTGGCCGCTGCTCGACGCCGCCGACCTCGTCGGCGACCTCTGGTCGGTCCCCGCCTACCTGCACAGATGCGCGCCCTGGCTCAGTTCGGACGAGATCCGCAAGCTACAGCGTCCGGACGCCCGGACCTGGACGGTGGCGGATCTACCGCTCCTGGACGCCGCGCGGCAGCGGCTCGGCGAGGCGAGAAACTCCGAGCGTCGACGCCGGCACGACGCGGCCGTCTCGGTCGGGCGCGAGCAGATGGCCCGGGTCGTGGACGACCTGATCGCCTCCGCCGCACACGATGACGGCGAGGGCCTGATGACCATGCTGCGCCAGGGGGACCTGCGGGACGTCCTGGCCGACGGCGTCGCGCCGCCGTCCGCCGACGATTCCGACCCGTACGCCGGGCCGTTCGCGCACATCGTCGTGGACGAGGCCCAGGAACTCACCGACGCGGAGTGGCAGATGCTGCTGCTGCGCTGCCCGTCGCGCAGCCTCACCATCGTCGGTGACCGCGCCCAGGCCCGGCGCGGGTTCACCGAGTCGTGGCAGGAGCGCCTCCGCCGAATCGGGCTCGACCGGATCGAGGTGGCCTCGCTGAACATCAACTACCGGACGCCGGAGGAGGTCATGGCGGAGGCCGAACCGGTCATCCGGGCCGTGCTCCCGGACGCCAACGTGCCGACCTCGATCCGCAACAGCGGCATCCCGGTCGGGCACGGCTCCGTCGGGGAGCTGGCCTCGATCCTGGACGGCTGGCTCGCCGCGCACGCCGAGGGGATCGCCTGCGTCATCGGCGCCCCGACGGCCCAGATCGCTCCGGCGGCGCACGCGACGCCCCGGGTCCGGTCGCTGACCCCGGAGCTGTCCAAGGGTCTCGAATTCGACCTGGTCGTCCTCGTCGATCCGGAGAGTTTCGGCGACGGCGTCGAGGGAGCGGTCGACCGCTACGTCGCGATGACCCGGGCGACCCGGCAACTCGTCATCCTGACCGCGTGACGGGCGCTACGAAGGCGCAGTTTGGCGCGTTGCAGGTGGCGTATTGCGACACTAAGATCAACTTGATACTATGTGGAAATGACTATCCGAGAACCGAGCTACTACACGCTCGCCTCGCTCATGGACGGCCCACTGCACGGCTATGCGATCATCAAACGCGCGGAGGAGCTTTCCGGCGGCCGGGTGCGCATGGCGGCCGGCACCCTCTACGCGGCACTCGACCGGCTCAGCGCCGAAGGCCTTCTCCGCGTCGTCGACGAGGAAGTCGTCAACGGACGGGCCCGGCGCTACTACGAGCTGACGGACGAGGGTGCCGCGACGCTCCGCGCCGAAGCCGATCGGATGCTCCGGGCCGCGCGCGTCGTCACCGAGGCACCGGCACTGCGCCGGTGGGCGGTGGGGCCGGCATGAGCCAACAGGCACTCGAGGCGCGGTACCGTCTGCTGTTGTGGGCCTACCCGGGGCCCTACCGGCGCGATCGCGGTGCCGAGATGATCGGCACGCTCATGGAGGCCGCCGGGGCCGACCAGCGCCGCCCCACCCTCCGGGAGGCGACGGTCCTGGTCCTGCACGGCCTGCGGTACCGCCTCGGGCCGCACCGGGCGGGCTCGACCGGCGGGCCTCTCCTCGGGGCGCTCCGGCTGGCCGTGCTCCTGCTGCTGGCGTACGCCACGGCGGGCAGCCTGACGCAGACCGGCAGGCTCCTCGTCGAGGTGGTCACCGACCGCGCCCTGGACTATCCGACCCAGCTGATCCATCCACTGGCGACCGTCGTCGCCGCCTCGGCCCTGATCGCGGTGGCCGGCGGGCGGTACACGCTGGGCCTGCTGGCGACGCTCGGCGCGCTCGCCGCAACGCTGACCGTCCTGCACCTCAGCCTCGTCGGCGTTACCACAACCGGGGCGCGACACTATCCACCGCTCGAGTTCACCCGCTACTTCGCGATGACCGAGTCGACGGTCTGGCCGCTTCCACTCGCCGTACTGTTGATCATTCCGTTGATCCGCCGGCCGGTGCCGGGGGCGCGGCGACCCGCTGCCTGGCTGCTGTCCGTGCCGATCGCGGTGGTTCTGCTGCCCACCGACTACGACGTGACGATCGGTTTGCAACCGGGGGCCACCGTCGTCCTGATGGCGGGCTCCCTGCTCTGGGTTGCCGTCGACGCCCGGGCCACGATCGCGGCCGGAGTGCTGCTCATCCCGCTGATCGCCGCCATGCTGGCGCTCTATTCCGTCGGCGCCTGGGGTCAGCCCGAGACTCTCGGGGGCCGATGGTTCTGGACGCTCGTCGTCGGAGCCGCTGCCCTACTGACCGCCGGCACCCTCGTCATCCGCCGCCAGGCCCGCGTCTAGGAGTTCCGGAGCGTAGGAGTTCCGGAGCGTAGGAGTTCCGGAGCTACCAGCTACCCAGGCTTCGCGGCGCTTGGCCTGCCGTCTTCGGTGCGTACCGCTCCGGTCTCCGCTGAGCCCGGAGCGGCCTCCGCGACCTCACGTCGACGGTCCGACCCGGGTGCCCCTGCGGATCGCTCGGTCATCCAAACCCACCTCCGATCGACTCCGGCTGCCCAGCATCGGCGGCGGCAATCCACGCCGGCGCAGGCCGCGGCGGTGATCGTCGGCCAGCGGGTGGGGCCGGCACGGACCACGAGAGGTCCCGGTGTCGGGCACCGGTAACTCCTGCATCAAGATCGAGCCGGGACGATGCCACCAGGATCAATGCGTTGGTACTGTGCGGCAGTGCCTCCCCCGCCAGTCGCCGTACCTCCCCGGACCGGCACGACCGCAGGTCCCCCCGCAGCCACGGGTGGCAGCCCACGACGTGAAGCCTCGCTCTCCTGGCTGCTGTTACTGCCCTCGGTCGCGGTCTTCGCGCTGTTCGTCTTCTGGCCGCTCGCCCGCACGTTCTATCTCTCCGTCCATGGCAACGACATCTTCGGTGCGCCGAGTGCCTACGTCGGTCTCGAGCACTACGCCGAGATGCTGTCCGGCGAGTTCGGCGAGGTGCTGGCCACGACGGCGTTGTTCACGCTGATCAGCGTGCTACCCGCGGTGATCGGCGCGCTCGTCGTGGTGTTGCTGCTGGAGGCGCGGCTGCGCGGCGTACGGGTGCTGCGGACCGCCTTCGCCCTCCCGTTCGCGTTCTCCGTGGCGACCGCGTCGGTGGTCTTCGCGGTCATCTACAACCCGGCGATCGGGATCGCGAACGGCCTGCTCGGGGCGTTCGGGATCGACCGGGTCAACTGGCTCACAGATCCGTCCATCGCGCTGCCCGCCGTCGGCCTGGCCACGGTCTGGATGAACCTGGGTTACAACGTCCTGGTGCTCTCCGCCGGGGTGGCGGCGATCCCGCCCGAGGTGGTGGAGGCGGCTCGGCTCGACGGCGCCACCGGCTGGCGGCTGGCCACCGGCATCACCGTTCCGCTGCTCTCCCCGCAGCTGTTCTTCCTGGTCGTGGTCTCCACGATCCACGCGTTGCAGAGCTTCGGTCAGATCCACATCCTGACCAAGGGCGGCCCGGACGACGCGACCACCACCCTGGTCTACTCGATCTACGAGCGGGCGTTCGCGTTCGGGTCGTCCGACTTCGGCGGGGCGAGCGCCCAGGCCGTGGTACTGCTGGTGATCATGTTGATCTGCACGGCGGTCCAGTTCGGCATCCTGGAGCGGCGGGTGCACTACCGATGAGAAGACCGAACCCGGGCCGGATCCTCGTCTACGTCGTCCTCGGGCTGGCCCTGATCCCGGTGCTCTTCCCGGTCTACTACGCGTTCGCCGGCGCCGTGATGGGCCCCGGTGACCTGGCCAGCTATCCCCCGTCACTGGTGCCGAGCGCCCTGCACTGGGCGAACTTCGGCGACGTCTTCCGGTCGGTTCCACTGGGCCGGTTCTACGTCAACTCCGCGGTGCAGGCCGGCGTCATCACCCTCGCCCAGGTGGTGACCAGCATCCTGGCCGCGTACGCCTTCGCGTTCCTGCGGATGCCGGCGAAGGCCGCGACCTTCGGTCTCTTCCTGGCCACCCTGATGGTGCCGTGGGAAGCGATCATCATTCCCAACTACCTGGCGATCTCGGACTGGGGACTGGCCCGGGGCGGGTTGACCTACCTCGGGCTGGTCCTGCCCTTCCTCGCCTCGGCGTTCGGCACCTTCCTGCTGCGCCAGGCGTTCCTGCAGTTCCCGACCGAGCTGCGGGACGCGGCGGTGATCGACGGTTGCGGTCACTGGCGGTTGTTGTGGCGGGTGATCGTACCGCTGTCCAAGCCGTCGATCGCCGCGGTCGGCGTCTACGTCTTCCTCTCCGCGTGGAACCAGTACTTCTGGCCGTTGATCCTGGTCCGGGACGCCGAGTTCCAGACCCTGCAGATCGGTATCTCCCAGCTCAACGACGCCGAGGCGGCCCAACCCGGGCTGATCCTGGCGGGCGTAGCGCTCTCCCTGCTCCCCACGTTGGCCGTGGTCGTCTTCGGCCAGCGGTACATCGTCCGCGGACTCACCGCCGGCGCACTGCGATAACCCCTGGCAAGGACCATCGAACCTCTCAAAAGGAGTAGAAATGGCAAGTTCGCGGCTACGCCGGACGGGTGTGGTGGCCGTCGCCCTGCTCGTCGCCACCGCGCTGGTCGGCGGGTGCGGCTCCGGCTCTGACGAGGGCGGCTCGGCCGAGGCTCTGGAGGCACCGGGTCCCGAGGTGCTCGACAGCGCCGAGGGCAGGACGACCATCGAGTTCTGGCATGCCATGAAGGGTGCGAACGCCGCCGCGGTCGACAAGCTGGTCGCCGACTTCAACGCCCAGAGCGGCGGCAAGGTCGAGGTCAAACCGGTCTTCCAGGGCAACTACGACGAGACGATCGCCAAGTACAAGGCGTCGGTGCAGCAGAAGAGCACCCCGGCGCTGATCCAGATCTACGACATCGGCAGCCGGTTCATGGTGGACTCCCGGCAGGTCGTCCCGATGTACAGGTTCATCGAGAAGGACGGCTTCGACACCGCCGAGATCGAGCCGAACATCGCCAGCTACTACTCGGTCGAGGGCAAGCTCTGGTCGATGCCGTTCAACTCCTCGACCCCGCTGCTCTACCTGAACAAGGAGGCCTTCGAGCGGGCCCGGCTCGACCCGACCAAGCCACCGAAGACCCTCGCCGAGATCGGGGAGCTGGCCAAGCAGCTCACCGTCAAGGACAACAGCGGCAGGACCACCCAGTACGGCTTCGGTGCCGCGATCTACGGCTGGCTGCTCGAACAACTCCTCGCCACCGACGGCAAGGAGTACTGCGACAACGGCAACGGGCGCGAGAAGCTCGCGACGAAGGTCCAGTTCGACCAGCCCACCGGTGTGCAGGTGGCGCAGTGGTGGGCTGACCTGGTGCGCAACGGGTACGCCACGAACACCGGCCGGAAGACCGACGACGCCCAGGCGGCGTTCAAGGCCGGTACCGTCGCGATGCACCTCGAATCCACAAGTGTGCTGCGCGGGTACGTCGACGCCGCCAAGGGCAGGTTCACCGTCCTCACCGCGCCGTACCCGAAGGTGACCGACGCGTCGACCGGCGGGCCGATCATCGGCGGTGCCTCGCTCTGGATCAACGGCGTCGGCCACAGCGACGCCGAGAAGCGGGGAGCCTGGGAGTTCGTCAAGTTCGCCTCCAGCGCCGCCCAGCAGGCCCAGTGGCACACCGGCACCGGCTACGTACCGATCAACCCGAAGGCTCTGGAGGAGCAGATCGACAAGGACTGGGTAGCCCAGTACCCCCAGTTCCGGACCGCCGTCGACCAGCTGCACGCTCTCCCGCCGTCGGTCGCGTCCGCCGGCTGCCTGCTCGGGGTGATGCCGCAGGCGCGCAAGGCCGCCGAGGACGGCCTGGAAGCCGCGATCGTCGGCGCCAAGCCGGCCGAACAGGCGCTGAAGGACGCCGCGGCGAGCGTCCAGCCGGAGATCGAGAGTTACAACAAGTCGGTCGGCTGAGCCCACCGACGGCCGGTGCCGGTGCCGGCGGGCGGCCGGGGTGAGGTCCAACAGTTCTTGACTTGATGGACGGTGGCGGTGAAGGATTCTTTCAGAGTCCCCGCCGGCCGCCACCTCACCCCGGCGTTCGTTCCTTCCACCGCCGTCCCGCACCGGAAGGCCAGAGATGACACTCAACCGTCGCTCGTTCCTCGGCAGGGTGGCCGCGGTCGGTGCGGCCTCGGCGATCCTGCCGACGCTCGCGCTTCCCGGCACCGCCCAGGCCGCCACCTGGAAGAAGCGTCTGACCGGCGCCGACCTGGACACCAACAGCCGGTGGCGGGTGGCCGGCACCGACCTGGGCATCCCGTACGTGCTGGAGAACGGCTCCATCGGCTACCTCTTCGGCGACACCTTCAACACGCCCTGGCCGGAAGGCCCGCCGTTGCCGAACGACTGGCGCTCCCCGGTCATGTTGCGCTCCAACGTCCATCCCGGCGCGGCCGGCGGCGTCGTCTTCGACAGCGCGGCCCGGGTCGCCGGCAACGGCCGGGCCCCGGAGCTGATGCACAACGGCCACAACGGGATCGGCATCGACGGCCTCTGGGAGGTCACCGTGATCCCCAACGACGGGATCAGCTTCCCGGAGACCGGACGGCAACTGATCTCCTACATGAGCATCGAGAACTGGAACGCACCACACTGGCGGACCCGCTACGCCGGCCTCGCCTACTCCGACAACGGCAACGACTTCGTCCGTACCCCGCTGAAGTGGTGGAACAACGGCAGCAACACCGACCCGTTCCAGATGTGGACGATGCAGCGCGACGGCGACTGGGTGTACGTCTTCTCCGTGCGGTCCGGACGGCAGGACGGACCGATGATGCTGCGCCGGGTCCGCTGGGACCGGATGTTCTACCCCGAGTCGTACGAGGGCTGGGGCTGGAACGGCAGCAACTGGGGCTGGGGCCGTCCGTGCTCGCCGATCCTGAACGGTCGCTTCGGGGAGCCGTCGGTACGCCGACTGGCCGACGGTACCTGGGTGATGGCCTACCTCAACTGCGCCACCGGCTGCATCGTCACCCGTACCGCCAGCGGCCCCGACCGGGTCTGGACCGCCGAGAAGGTGCAGGTCTACCCGTGGCAGGAGCCCGCGCTGTACGGCGGCTTCATCCATCCCTGGTCCAGTCGGAACCCGAACGACCTGCACCTCATGGTCTCCAAGTGGACCCGGGGACCGGACGGCAGGAGCACCGCGTATCACGTGAGCCAGTTCGTGGGTACGGCCTGACCGGCACCTCCTCGACACCGGCCGTGCACCGGCCGCGGCGTCACCCGCCAGGTTCACCAGCGGTCGCGTCCCGGGGCGGGCAGGCTCCATCACCGACGCGGACGAGCGTCCCGAGGTGGCCCCGGACGTCCGCCGCCTCCGGCATGTCGAACTCGGTGTAGATGGCGTGGGCCCGCTCGTAATGGCTTCGCGCCGCGTCGGGGTCGCCGAGGGCCCGGTGCGAGTGGCCGATGCCGGTGTGGGCCCGGGCCGCCTGGTGCCCGGTGCCGGTCTCGCTGGCGATGGCGAGTGCCTCCGCGTGCTGGGCCAGCGCCTCGGCGGGCCGGCCGGCGAGTAGGGCGGCCTCACCGAGCCCGTTGAGCGAACGTGCCTGGGCGCCGCGCACACCGATCCGGCGGAAGAGCTCGAGTGCCTGCTGGAAGTACGCGGTCCCCGACCCCGGGTCGTCGAGACGCAGCGAGAGCACACCGAGCGTGTCCAGGGTGTGTGCCTCCACGATGGGGGTGTTCAGCTCGCGAAGCATGGCCAGGGACTCCCGTAGGTGCTCCGCGGCTCGCGCATATCCGCCCTGCCGTAGCTCGATGGCGCCGAGGTTGGTCAGCGCCGTCGCCTCGAAGGCCCGGGCGCCCATCTCCCGGAACCTCGCCAGCGCCCGCCGCTGGTGCTCGCCGGCATCCGCATAGCGGCCCAGCCGCTGCTCGAAGACGCCGAGGTTGTTCAGCGCCAGCGCTTCGCCGAGCCGGTCACCGGCCCGACGGGACACCGTGATAGCCCGCAGCAGGAGCTCGATCGCGTCCTGGTTCCTGCCCTGGTGGAAACGGGCGACGCCGAGCCCGATCAGCGTCAACGCCTGACCGACGAGGTCGCCGCGCCGCTGGAACCGGGCCAGCGCCTTCTGATGGTGCTCGACGGCCAGTTCGTACCGGCTCATCCGGGTGTAGGCCGCGCCGAGCTGTCGCAGCACGTGTGCCTCGCCGCCGAGGTCACCCACCCGCTCCGCGGCACGCTGGGCATGACCGTTGAGGGAGATCGCTTCGGTGAGGTGGGCGTCGATGAGGTAGCGGTGCACGATCCGGGCGAGCTCGACCGGGTAGTCAGACCTGCCGGAGGCGGCGGCGTGTGCGGCCACGGCCACCAGGTTGAACCGCTCCCTGTCCAACCAGGAGCGGGCGGAGCCCGCGGCGGCCAGGTCCGGTACCGGGGCGCTCGACGCGACCCTTCCGGGCCGGTGGTGCGCCTCGGCCGGGTGCAGAACGTCCATCGCGGACACCGCGGCGTTGCGGTAGTGGTCGAACAGCCGTCGCTGGGCGTCCAGGCGCTGCCGGTCGGTAAGCTCGGCGGTGGCCAACCCACTGGCGTACGCGCGCAGCAGGTCGTGGATGCCGTACCGGTCGCGGCTGGTCCGGTGCACCAGGTGGGCCCGGGCGAGCGCGGTGAGGCTCCGGCGCGTCCGGTCGAGGTCGGTGCCGGCCAGCGCCGCGACCGCGTACGGGTCCAGGTCGGCACCGGGATGCAGGCCCAGCACCCGGAACGTGTCGGCGGCGTCCGGCGGCAGGTGTTGGATCGACCAGGAGAAGACCTCCCGCACCGCGGCGTACGGGTCACCGCCGGCGTCGAGCAGGTCCAGCCGGGACCGCCGGTCGGTCAACTCCGCAGCCAGCTCGGCGAGCGTGCTGTGCGGCCGGGACACCGCCAGCTCGGCGGCGACCCGCAGCGCCAGGGGCAGCCGAGCACACTGCTCGGCCAGCACGGCGGTGGCCACCGGCTCGGCCTCGGCGCGGGCGCCGACCAACCGGCGCAGCAGACCGACCGCCTCGGCGGGCGCGAGCAGGTCCAGGTCGAGGCGGTGCGCGCCGTCCACGACGACCAGCCCCGCCAGGCTGTCCCGACTGGTCACCACCACCAGGCAGGAGCCCGTGCCGGGCAACAGCATGCGCACCTGCGCCACGGTGGCGGCGTTGTCCAACAGGATCAGCATGCGACGCCCGGCCACCTCGCTGCGGTACCGGGCGGCCCGCTCCTTCGGATTGAGCGGGATGTCCTGGCCGGTCACCCCGAGCGCGGTCAGGAAGCACGCCAGCGCCTCGGCGGCCGGCATCGGCTGTTCCGGGTCGTAGCCCCGCAGGTTCACGTACAGCTGGCCGTCCGGGAACCGATCGGCCACCCGGTGGGCCCAATGCACCGCCAGGGCGGTCTTGCCGACTCCGGCGGTGCCGCCGATGGCCGCGATCACCACCGCGTTCGGCGCCTGGTCGCCGGTGCTGGCCGCGAGCAGCGTGTCCAGCCGCCGCAGGCTGGCCGTGCGTCCGGTGAAGTTGGTCACGTCGGCCGGCAGCTGCGCGGGGCGTTGCGCCCGGCGCGGCGGCTCCGACCGGCGTTCACCCGGCGGAGCCGACGATCCGGGTACCGCGCCGAGCGGCGCAGCTGGGCCGGCCGCCCCGACGGCGGTGGTTGGGCCCAACGTCGGGTCGTGGCGCAGAATCCGCTCGTGCAGCTCGCGCAACGTCGGCCCGGGATCGCTGCCCACCTCGTCGACCAGCCGTCCGTGTAGCAGCCGGAACTGCGCCAGCGCGTCGGCCTGCCGACCAGCGGCGTAGAGGCTGAGCATCAACTGCCCGGCCAGCCGTTCGTCGAGCGGATGCGCTTGCACGGCGGCCGACAGCTCGGGAATCAACCGGGCATACTCGCCCCGGCGCAGCAGCACATCGTTGCGGTCCAAC
Organism: Plantactinospora sp. B6F1; assembly: GCF_040120695.1. Classification (NCBI taxonomy): domain Bacteria; kingdom Bacillati; phylum Actinomycetota; class Actinomycetes; order Micromonosporales; family Micromonosporaceae; genus Plantactinospora; species Plantactinospora sp. B6F1. The sequence continues at coordinate 65,566 of NZ_JBEEAC010000034.1, forward strand.
ATGGCCGCCAACCGCTCCCGCTCCAGTCCCGCCGCGACCGCGCGCAGCCAGTCACTGTCCACATCGGCGAACGGCGTGCCGCGCCACAGCGTCAGGGCATCGGACCACAGGTCCACGGCCTCCTCGTCCCGGGCCGACCTGGCCCCGCTGGCGAGGATCCGGAAGTGATGCAGATCCACCGCCGCCGGATCCACGTCGAGCACATAGCCGTGGGCCTGCCGGACCAGCACCGGTCCACTCGCCTCGCCCAGCACCGTACGCAGCCGGGACAGGTACGTGTGCAACGTCTCCCGGGCCCGTCGCGGCGGGCGCTCCCCCCACACCCGGTCGACCAACTGCTCGGGTGAGACCACGACTCCGGGTTCCACCAGCAACGTGGCCAGTACCGTGCGCTGCCGGGCCGGACCCAGGATCACCGGCCCATCCGCCCCGTGCGCCACCACCGGCCCCAACACGCTGAACCGCAACCGCGTCCTCCCTCCGCCCCCCTGGCACCGCGGGTGGGTATCGGCCCCAACAGTAGGTCACCGATGCCGCGACAGATCGCCGACGCCGTCCCCACCCCGCGACACGGCTCGCGCGCTGTCACCTTCGAGGGCCGAAACGGTTACATCGGACATGGCTATAGACACATCCGCCCCGATCACGACCAGGGCGTACCATTCAACGATTAGGACATTGCCCCTAGTCAATACACAAGATCGATGCTATGAATTTGGTGGGCCGCGTCGTCTCCACCTCCGACAGCACCGGCCTCGCGACCCACCAGGGCAACGCCGCCTCCACCGTTCAGGCATCAATGTCGTTTGGAGAGAAGTAGATGAGCGAATCTCGTTATGCTTGGCTGCGGGCCCGATGGTGGCGTTCAGCGAGAACTGCCGTCGCCACGGCGACGACATCCGCCGGAATCGCCGTCCTCGCCATTGGACTCGCGGCCGGCACGGCGGCCGCAGGCGTGAGTCCGGCCGAACGCGGTTCGCCGAACGCCGCGTCCGCCGCCCCGACGCTGTCCAGCGTCGCCGCCGGCAACGGACACACCTGTGCGGTCGGCACCGACGGTTCACTGTGGTGCTGGGGCGGCAACACCAGCGGACAGCTGGGCAACGGCACCACCACGAACCAGGGCACCCCGCTACGGATCGGCACCGCCAGCACCTGGGCCAGTATCGACGCCGGCACCAGCTACAACTGTGCGGTGCAGACCGACGGAACGCTGTGGTGCTGGGGCAACAACCGCAGGAGCCAACTCGGCGACGGCACCACCACGAACCGGACGACGCCGGTCCAGGTCGGCACCGCGACCACCTGGGCGGCGGTCAGCACCGCCGACAGTCACACCTGCGCGATCCGGACCGACGGCACCCTGTGGTGCTGGGGCTTCAACCGCAACGGCCAGTTGGGGATCAACAGCTCCCTCCAGATCGCGGCCACCCCGGTGCAGGTTGGCACGGCGACCAACTGGACGAGCGTCACGACCGGCTTCGCGCACACCTGCGCGCTGCGTGCCGACAGCACCCTGTGGTGCTGGGGCGACAGTTCGATGGGCCAGCTCGGCATCGGCACCCTGAGCTACCGGTCGACGCCGACGCAGGTCGGCACCGGGACCACCTGGACCGGCGTGGCAGCCGGGTACGTCCACACCTGCGCGGTACGCGCGGACCAGACCCTGTGGTGCTGGGGTGAGAACGGGTACGGGCAGCTCGGCGTCGCCGGCGCCCACCGGACCTCACCGATCCAGGTTGGCGGCACCGCCTGGACGGCGGTCAGCGCGAGTCTCGACTCGACGTGTGCGGTCCGCACCGACGGCAGCCTCTGGTGCTGGGGCAACAACTGGGCAGGCCAGCTGGGCGACGGCAGCACCACCCACCGGTCCGCCCCCACCCGGGTCGGCAACGCCACCACCTGGACCAGCGACCTGGTCATCACCTATCACAGCTGCGCCGTCCGCACCGACGGCAGCCTCTGGTGCTGGGGCAACAACTGGACGGGACAGCTCGGCGACGGCACCATCACCAACCGGTCGACCCCGGCACAGGTAACCCTGCCGAGCTGACCACAACCACCGGATTTCGGACCTCACCCTGGTCGCCGCAATGCGGCTGACCAGGAGGTCGACCTCCCGTCGGGCCGGCCGCCACACCGCGCGCGGGGCGACCGGGGGTACGCGCCCGG
>NZ_JBEEAC010000035.1:0-65826 GCF_040120695.1 Plantactinospora sp. B6F1
GCCCCCCCCCCCCACGCCGGGTGTCTATGTGTGTGTCCACGCCGCCGTGTCTATGTGTGTCCATGCCGCTGTGGTCAGCCGGGGAGGAGGGCCTGGTCGTGCGGGGCGCGGCTCCGGAAGGTCGACCGGTAGGCGTGCGGGGTGGCGCCGAGCCGGCGGCCGAAGTGGTGCCGCAGGGTGGCCGCGTCGCGGAAGCCGGCCCGGCTGGCGACCGCCTCGACGCTCAGCTCGGTCTCCTCCAGCAGCCGCCGGGCCAGCAGCACCCGCTGGTTGGTGATCCAGTCGTGCGGTGTGGTGCCGGTCTCGGCCCGGAAGCGCCGGGCGAAGGTGCGGGGCGCCATGTGCGCTCGGCCGGCGAGGTCGTCGACGGTGAGTGGCCGGTCGAGGTGCTCCATCAGCCAGCTCAGCACCGGCTCCAGGGTGGGCGCCGCCGGGGTGGGTGCGATCGGTGCCTCGATGTACTGCGCCTGCCCGCCGTCGCGGTGCGGTGGCACCACCATCCGGCGGGCCAGTTTGGTGGCGAGCGCCGAGCCGTGCTCCTGGCGGACCAGGTGCAGGCAGGCGTCGATCCCGGCCGCCGTGCCGGCCCCGGTGAGCAGGTTGCCGTCCTGCACGTAGAGCGAGTTGCAGCGCACCTTGGCCAGCGGGTACATCTCGGCGAGCCGGTCGGCGTACTTCCAGTGGGTGGTGCACTCGCGCCCGTCGAGCAGGCCGGCGGCGGCCAGCACGAACGCGCCCGAGCAGACACTGAGCACGTACGCCCCGCGGTCGGCGGCGCGGCGCAGCGCCGCCAGCACGCTCTCCGGGATCGGGGCGCCGATGTGGTGTATCGCGGGCAGGGCGACCAGGTCGGCGTCCTCGACCGGGGTCAGGTCCGCGCTCGGGGTCAGGCCGAAGCCGGACCGGGTGCGGACCGGCCTGCCGTCGTGGGTGCAGACGTCGAAGCGGTAGCCGGGGAAGCCGTCGGCGACCCGGTCGGTGCCGAAGACCTCGCAGAGCACCCCCAGCTCGAAGGGGGCCACCGGTTCCAGGGCGATCACGGCCACGTTGCGGAGCATGGATCGAGGCTAGCCGAGATGTGGCAGAAATTCGATGGTGTATGGCAAAGCTGCCACTGTCCGAACGGTACCCGGCGGCGCAGACTGGAGTCACGACAGCCGGTGCGCACCGGCGGCGAACCAAAAGGACCGGTCAGGCCCGCGATACCGGGCCGGCCGCATCGACCGGAGAGGTCACGCCGCCATGGAACTCTTCTTCTCGCTCTTCTTCCTCGTCCTGGTCCTCGCCTCGATGCTCGGACTCACCGCCGACAGCCGCGACTCGGCCGACTGGCGGCCCAGCAACGGCGGCTGGCGGGCGTCGCCCCGCGGCTGAGGTACCGGGTCGAACCGTCCGCGCCTGGCCAGCCGGGGTGGGCACCGCGGGAAGGTGCCGCCCCGGCGACGGGCGCGAAGGGGCGTACGGCAGGCTAGGCGCATGGTGCAGGGCTCCTGGTACGACGCCGACATCGACCACGTGATCATCTCGGAGGAGCAGATTCGGGAAAAGATCGCGGAACTGGCCAAACAGGTGGCCGCGGACTACGCAACCGTGGAGGACGGAATCCTCCTGGTCTGCGTGCTCAAGGGGGCGGTCATGTTCATGGCCGACTTCTCCCGGGCCCTGGGCCGATACGGCCCCTCGGCCGAACTCGAGTTCATGGCCCTCTCCTCGTACGGGCAGGGCACCAGCTCCTCCGGGACCCTGCGGATCCGCAAGGACCTGGACCGGGACATCGCCGGCCGGCACGTGGTGGTGGTGGAGGACATCGTCGACTCCGGGCTCACCCTCTCCTGGCTGCTGCGCTATCTGGAGTCCCGGAAGGCGGCCAGCGTCGAGGTGGTGGCGCTGTTCCGCAAGCCGGACGCGATCAAGGTCTCGGTGCCGGTGAAGTACGTCGGCTTCGACATCCCGAGCGAGTTCGTGGTCGGCTACGGGCTGGACTTCGCCGAGCGCTACCGCGAGGTCCCCTACGTCGGCGTGCTGAAGCCGGAGGTCTACGCCCGGTCCTGAGCCGGCCCGTCGACGAGCCGGCCGGACCTCCGGCTCGTCCTCGTCGGGACGGGACTTTTTCGGCCCGGCTCGGACCCCTCGTCCGGTCTTCAACGCGAACCGATGTCCGGTACGCCCTGAGCATCCTGAATGTCATCGCCGAAATATCGAGTCGACGTACAGCGCGCTCCCAGGAAACGCGGTTACGGTATGCGGTGGTGGCGCGGAGCATCCCGCGCCGGGTTCCCTGCCCAGTTTGACCCGAAAGATGGGCCGTACGGGGTCAGGCGCTCGGTAATGGTCCGTGCTCACCCGGCACCCCGGGCGGAAGCGGACCTGTTACCCCAGGGCTCGCAGGCTCGCTCCTCTCGCTCACGGTGTACCGTCGAATGACCGCGGCGCGGTACCAAGCGCCCGGCGTCGGGGCCGGCTCGCAAGGGCCCGGTGTCGGCCCGTCGCTCCGGCGGCGACAGAAGGCAACCAGACGATCAGGACGTCGATCAGGAGGGTCCGGGCGTTAAGGCGCTCGACAACAGCATGGAACGTACGCGTTTCTTCCGCCGCCCGGTGGTCTGGATCATCCTGGTGATCATCGGTGCGATAGCGCTCAGCTCATTCTTCAGTGGCGGCCCGAGCTATCACAAGGTCGAGACCAACGTGGTGCTCGACCAGCTCAACAAGGGCGACATCGAGAAGGCCATCTTCCAGGACAAGGAGCAGACGCTCCAGCTCGACCTGAAGAGCGCGGCCAAGTTCGGTGACACCGAGACGGACAAGATCCAGGCCCAGTTCCCGTACGAGGTGGGCGACGAGGTCTGGAACTCGGTCGCCGCCGCCAAGGCGGCCGGCCGGATCAGCGGTCCGATCGACACCGAGGTCTCCGGGGACAACCTCTTCGTCTCACTGCTGGTCAACCTGCTGCCGATCGTCATCCTGGTGATCCTGCTGCTGCTCTTCATGTCGCAGATGCAGGGCGGCGGCTCCCGGGTGCTCAACTTCGGCAAGTCCAAGGCCAAGATGATCACCAAGGACACCCCGAAGACCACCTTCGCGGACGTCGCGGGCTCGGAGGAGGCCGTCGAGGAGCTGCACGAGATCAAGGATTTCCTGCAGAACCCGGCGAAGTACCAGGCCCTCGGCGCCAAGATCCCCAAAGGTGTGCTCCTCTTCGGCCCGCCCGGTACCGGTAAGACGCTGCTCGCCCGGGCCGTGGCCGGCGAGGCCGGCGTGCCGTTCTACTCGATCTCCGGCTCCGACTTCGTGGAGATGTTCGTCGGCGTCGGTGCCAGCCGGGTCCGCGACCTCTTCGAGCAGGCCAAGGCGAACGCCCCGGCGATCGTCTTCGTCGACGAGATCGACGCGGTCGGCCGGCACCGTGGCGCCGGCATGGGCGGCGGCCACGACGAGCGGGAGCAGACGCTCAACCAGCTCCTGGTCGAGATGGACGGCTTCGACACCAAGGGCGGCGTGATCCTGATCGCCGCGACCAACCGGCCGGACATCCTCGACCCCGCGCTGCTGCGCCCGGGCCGGTTCGACCGGCAGATCGCGGTCGACACCCCGGACATGGAGGGCCGCAAGGCGATCCTGCGGGTGCACGCCAAGGGCAAGCCGTTCTCGCCCGACGTCGACCTCGACGCGGTGGCGCGGCGTACCCCGGGCTTCACCGGTGCCGACCTCGCCAATGTGATCAACGAGTCGGCGCTGCTGACCGCCCGCAGCGACAAGCGGGCGATCTCCAACGACGCGCTGGAGGAGTCGATCGACCGGGTGGTCGCCGGCCCGCAGCGCCGGACCCGGGTGATGAGCGACAAGGAAAAGAAAATCACGGCCTACCACGAGGGCGGGCACGCTCTGGTCGCCTGGGCACTGCCGCACTCCGCCCCGGTGCACAAGGTCACGATCCTCTCCCGGAGCCGCTCCCTCGGGCACACCCTGGTGCTGCCGACCGAGGACAAGTACACCCAGACCCGGGCCGAGATGATCGACACCCTGGCGTACGCACTGGGCGGCCGGGCCGCCGAGGAACTCGTCTTCCACGAGCCGACCACCGGTGCCGCGGACGACATCGTCAAGGCCAGCGCGCTGGCCCGAGCGATGATCACCCAGTACGGGATGAGCAGCAAGCTCGGCGCCATCAAGTACGGCACCAGCGGCGACGAGCCGTTCCTGGGCCGCAACATGGGGCACGAGCGGGACTACTCGGACGCGGTGGCCGCCGAGATCGACGCCGAGATCCGGTCGCTGATCGAGCTGGCCCACGACGAGGCCTGGGAGATCCTGGTGGAATACCGGGACGTCCTGGACAACCTCGTGCTGGAGTTGATCGAGAAGGAGACCCTCTCCACGGCCGACATGGCGCGGATCTGCGCCCGGGTGGTCAAGCGGCCGCCGATGGCGCCGTACAACGGGTTCGGCAAGCGACAGCCGTCGACCGAGCCGCCGGTGCTCACCCCGGCCGAGAAGGAGAAGCTCAAGGCGCAGGCCGAGGCCGACGGCGTCCAGGCGACCGTCGGGGGCAACACCACCAGCAACACCACCCCCAACTCGGATGGTCCACACTGAGCGCAGCAAGCTACCAGGCCGCCGACATCACTGCCGGCGGCCTGTCCGCGTCCGCCACCGAGCCGGACGGCGACGAGGAGCTGGACTACCTCGCCGCCCGGTTGGTCAACGGCAAGCTCGGCGGCGGGCCGGTCGAGGATGCCGTCGACCTCGCCCGGATCGAGAAGGCGGTCCGGGAGATCCTGATCGCCGTCGGCGAGGACCCGGACCGGGACGGCCTGCGCCAGACGCCGGCCCGGGTGGCCCGGGCCTACGCCGAACTCTTCGCCGGACTGCGGGTCGACCCGGCCCAGGTGCTCAGCACCACCTTCGAGGCCCACCACGAGGAACTCGTAGTGGTCCGGGACATCGACGTGATGAGCCTCTGCGAGCACCATCTGCTGCCGTTCCGGGGTTCGGCGCACATCGGCTACATCCCGGGCGAGAACGGCCGGATCACCGGGCTCTCCAAGCTGGCCCGGCTGGTCGAGGTCTACGCCCGCCGGCCGCAGGTGCAGGAGCGGCTGACCTCGCAGATCGCCGACCTGCTGCTGACCAGGCTGGAGCCGCGCGGCGTGATCGTGGTGCTGGAGTGTGAGCACATGTGCATGGCGATGCGGGGCATCCAGAAGTCCGGCGCCAAGACCATCACCTCGGCGGTACGCGGACTGCTGCAACGGGACGCCAAATCCCGCTCCGAAGCGATGGCGCTGATCCTGAACGCCGGCCGCGCCATCTGAGGCGGCCGTTCGGGGCCATCCGGCCGGCCCCGTCCCCGGTCAGGGCAGTCGCCCCGGTCCGGGGCCACCCGGCCCGCCTGGGCTATCTGATCAGGTAGACGCCGCCGAGGCAGAACGCCGTCAGCAGGCCCAGCAGGCCGGTCACGAGCGCGCCGTAGAGCAGCACCCGGGTCCACGGCAGCGTGCCGGCGCCGGGCAGCCTGGTGGCGGCGTCCGCCGCGTCCGCGGTCGCCCGGGCATCCCGCAGCGCCGCCAGCACCGCCTGGTGACCGTCGGCCATCGCCTGTCCGGCCGCCACGACCTCGGGCTCGGTGGGTACCAGCTCGGCCTCGGAGACGCCCAACGCGCGCAGCCGGGACTGCTGGGGTACCAGCCTGGCCCGGAGCCCGGCCAGCTCCTCCCGGGCGCTGTGCACGCCCCGCTCCTGCTCGGCGGCGGCGGTGGCAGCGGAACGCCGTACCGCGTCCAGCCGCTGAGCGGCGGCCAGGTAGTCCTGCCAGGGGTCTGCGCTCACCGCGTGCCTTCCCCGTCCGGTGTGCCGTAGGGGACGACCAGGCGGGCCAGCTCGGTGCGGCGATCGTAGAGCAGCGCCCGGCCGGGGCGGGGGTGCCACCGTACCGGCCGGCCCAGCAGCCGGGTCACCTCCGACCCGGGTACGTCGAGGAAGAGCAGCCCGTCGACAGTGGCCGATGGCTGCGTTACGGCAGCCTCGGTGCCGTTCGCCGGCTCCGGATCGGCGGCCGGTCCTGTCCCCGGCCGTTCGGCGTCCGGTGGTTCGGGCTGAGGCGGTTCGGCGACCAGGTTGGCGAACGGTTCCACCGCCCGCCACCAGCCGAGCAGGTGTACGCCCCGCCCCGGTCCGTCGCGCAGCAGTGCCCGGAGCCGGTCGACCAGCGGGTTGCCGACGCGGGCCAGCTCGTCCATCCCGAACGCCACCAGGTAGCCGGGTCCGGGAAGCCCCAGCGCGCCAGCCAGCCCGCCGGCGTCCACCCGGCACACCGGATGCCGCCGGGACAGCTCGGCGGCCAGTGCCTCGGCCACCGGATCCGGGCCCGGGGCCGCGATCACGAACTCGATGCTGCCGGCGGGGTGCTGCCCGGCAAGCCCTCGGGCCGCGCCGGCCACGACCCCGGCGCCGGACCGATCCGGCCCGAGGACCGCGAGATGCCGGCCGGGCGACCGGTCGAGCGGTAACTCCGCCGGGCGCGGTGACACGTCGACCAGCAACCCGACCGGCGCGTTCGCCGGGTGCGGCAGGTCCACCACGCCTGCTGTTCCGCCGGTTCCGGCCGGCTCGTCGTTCTCGGCGGGCTGGCTGTTCTCGGCCGGCTGGCTGTTCTCGGCCGGACCGCTGTTCTCGGCCGGCCGACCGGTTCCGGCCGGTCTGCCGGTCTCCGTCGGTTCGCCGGCACCGGGTGTGACCGGATCGGCGGCCGGGACCGGCGGCGGTGGCGGGGTCAGGTAGCCGATGAAGACGGCCGGAGCGGGCGTGCCGGCCGGGCGGTCTGCCCAGAGCCGATGTCGCAGGCCGCTGAGCACGCCCGGGTCGGCGTGCGGATCGGGGAACCGGACCGTCCGTTCGTGCCCCCGGGTCGCGCCGCGCGGACCGCCCAGCCCGCCAGCGGTGTTCACCACCGCCGTACCCAGGGGCAGGCCCGCCGCCGAGTCGTTCGTCGGCTCCAGCACGTCCGTGCCGCCAGGCAGCGCCACCCGGACCGGGAACTGCCCGAGGAACGAGTCCCGCCGGGCGCGCAGCGCGGCCAGGGCCGGCGCCGGTCGGCCGGCCAGGATCAGGTGGACCCCCGCCGACCGGCCCCGTCGGGCCACCGACTCCAGCCGGACCAGTGCCTCGGCACCGATCGCGTCCTCCTCGGCCAGCAGCACCGCGTACTCGTCCAGCACGCAGAGGATCCGGGGGGCGGCACGGCGGTCGGGGTCGGCCCGCTGGGCGGGCACCGGCGCCGCGCCGGCCGGGTGGCCCGGCCCCACCGCTGCCGGGGACGGCTCCGCCGCGCCACGACGGTCCAGTTCGGCGTCGAGTTCGCGGAGCACCGCGAGGCCGTACTCCCGGTCGGCCTGCACCCCGACGGCCCGGACGTGCGGCAGCCACGGCCCGCCCGGCCCGGTGCCGCCGGACCCGTCCGCCGGCCCCGGCACGAACTCGGCGAACGCCGTCCCCTCGGCGAAGTCGATCAGATAGAGCGCCAACTCGTCCGGGTGGTAGCGGGTGCAGAGCCCGTAGAGGACGTTCACCAGGAACGCGCTCTTGCCGGCGCCGCCCCGGCCGCCGACCAGCCAGTGCGGGGTGCGTTCGTCGAACCCGAGCGGCACGGTCCGGTCACCGTCGTGCCCGACCGGGGTGCTGAGCCCGGCGGCGGCGGACTCGGTCCAAAATCCGTCCGCCGGCTCCGGCAGCAGGTCGTCGACGGTACGCCGGTAGTCGGCGCGGAACCGCGCGGCCAGGTCCCGGCAGACCCGGTCCAGCAGCGGGACCGGCGGGCAGTCGTCGAGGAAGACCGGCGCGCCCAGACCGGTACCCGGCAGGTGCGGTGCCGGAGCGCTGAACGAGGCTCCGGGCGGGTCGCCGACCAGCGCGTACGGGTTGCGCATCGCGATCATGGTGGATCGGGCCAGCGGTGCCTGACTCGTCTCCGCGGACAGTGGCGGAGGCGGCCAGCCGGCGACGATCAGGTGCAGCCCCGCCTCCGGACCCTCCCGGGCCAGTACGCCGATCCGGGCCAGGTCGCTCGGCTCGGACAGCTCCGGCAGCGAGCCGACCACCACCAGCAGGGTGCGGTCGTGCCGGTTGTAGCGGGCGGTGGCCGGCCGGGTGGGGCGTACCCATTGCTCGGCCTCGGCCAGCACGGCCCGCAGGCCGGTGCGGTCGGTGGCCGGCGGCGGCATCAGGCCCGCGTCGGCGAGCGGGGCGAACGGGGCGAAGAGCTGGCCCTCGGCGGTGGCGTCGACGCCCCGCACCAGCAGCGAGCCGGCCGGGGCGGCGGCGAGCAGCCGGAGGAGTACGCAGCGGAGCAGCCCGGCGACCCGGGGATCCCGGCTGTCCGCGTCGACGGTGAGGTGGCCGGTGCCGAGCAGCGGCACCACCACCGGAAACCGGGCGTCGTCCAGTGGTTGGGCGGTGCCGATCCGCACGAAGGCCGGTCGGGCGGGGCCGCCGAGCGGGGCGTCCTCGGACTGGGCGTCCAGCGGTGCGCCGAGCCACCCCGGAGCGAGTTGGCTCGCCGCCGCGCGCAGCCGTTCGGCGAGTTCGTGCTGCTCCCGCTGGTCGGCGGGGATCGGCCGGATCGCCTCCAGGGCGGTGGCCGCGGCGGCGGTGGTGGCGGCGGCCCGGCGGTGCAGTACGGCGGCTGTGCCGGCGGCGGCCCGCCAGCGCAGCGTGGCGGCGTGCCCGGTCGGCCCCCTCCAGGTGTCCACCGCACCAACTCCCTCGTCCTGGTCTGAGACGGTATCCCAGTGCGGCGGCATCTTCGGGGACCTGCCGGGATGGTCGTGGCACAGATAGCTGAGGTAGCGGATAGTTATCAGTTGCTCCCTTTTGGTTATCAAGCTGGAATTCACGCCCATTGGGTACCCGGGCGCCAGCGGTTAGCCTCAGGGGGTGGAATCAGTGCATCCCCCGGCCGATTCCCAGGTGTCCCGGGTACCCACCCAGCGGACCCCGCCCGGGCAGGCCGCTCCCGAGCCGGTCGCACCGCCACCGGCGCCACGTCGACGGCGGCTGGGCCTGGTGCTGGCGGTCGTCGGCGGCGCGCTTGCGCTGTTCTGCCTGGCCGGCGCCGCACTCGCGTACGTCGCCTACGACCGGTTCACCGCACCCGACCGGAGCGCCCCGGACGTGGTGGTCGACAACTACCTGCGGGCCTACCTGGTCGACGAGAACGACGTACTCGCCGAACAGTTCGAGTGCGCCGACCGGGCTGGGCTAGCCCCGCTGCGGACGCTCCGCGCCGACCTGGCGGCCCGGGAGCGGCAGTTCCAGATCACCTTCACGGTGAAGTGGGGGCCGCTGGACGTACGCACCCAGGGGGAGCGCGCCGAGGTCACGGTGGAACTGGTGATCTCGTACCTGGTAGACAACCTCTCGCAGACCGAGCACCAGCGGTGGCGCTTCGGCACCACCCAGGACGACGGCTGGCGGGTCTGCGCCGCCGACCCGGTGACCTGACGGGCCCGCCGGGTCACTCGATCCAGAGCAGGTGCACCGGCACCTCCAGTGTGGTCGGCGGCCGGCCGCTCCAGGCCCAGCGGTACCAGTCCAGCTCGGCGGTGACCCGCACGCAGATGTCGCCGTCGTCGCTGGTGTAGACCTCGGTGACCGCGCGCAGGTCGCGCCGCTCGACTGCGTCGGCGACCTGGACCACCCGGCGGCCGGCGACCGCGTCCGCCTCGACCACCGGCACCGGCGCCCGGTGCGTCGGCGCGTCCAGCGAGACCAGCCGGGAGATCACGTCCGGCCGGGCCGGACGGGGGATCGGCGGAGTGCCGCCCCCGGACGACGGGGCCTCGCCGAGAATCTCCACCCAGACCCGCTCCACCGGCACCAGTGGGGCGAAGACCTCGGTCTGCTCCGCCTCCGCCCGGTACCACTCGTGCTCGGCCAGCACCGGCACGTAGGTGCGGCTGCCCTGCACCACCCGCTCGTCCGCCCGCAGGTCGGCCCGCCAGCCGAGCCCGGGCAACCCGACCAGCACCCGACGGCCCCGCAGGTCCACCCGGTTCGCGGCGGCGGCGATCACGATCGGTCGGGGCGGCGCCGGAGCCCAGTCGGGCTGGCCGGCGAACGGATCGGGAAGGGGATCATGACTCACGGATCGCTCGACCTACCTGTGGCTCCTGGACGGAACGCGCTCGGCGCCTGACACCGCTATTCTCCAGGCTCCCACTTCGACGGCAACACGTTGCGTGACGGTCAGCCGACCAGATCAGTCCAGGCCGTGCTCTCCCGGGGCGGTGTTGAGCACCCAGGCGAGCGGCATTGTGGCTCCCGCCTGGTAGCGCGTGCCGTCGAGCCGGTACATGGTGACGGTCTGACCTGGGTCCTGGTCGATGGTCCAGTACTGCGGTATGCCCGCGCCGGCATACTCGGCCGGTTTGGCGGCGGTGTCCATGGCAGCCGACCCGGGCGAGATGATCTCAACCGCGAGCAGCACGTCCGCGACCGGCAGCCATACGGATTCGGCTTGCGGCTTACTCCAGACGACCAGATCGGGGATGCGACCGCCGACACCGCCGGTCACGCCGGGGATGCGCAGGCCGACGGCCTGGGCGACGCGGTCCGCCGGGATGCCGGCGGCGAGCAGCCAGCCCATGAGCCGGGTGGCGATGATCGCGTGCGTGTATCCAGCCGGCGGCATGACCGACAGCACTCCCTCAGGGCTGATCTCATACCGGTGGTGCTCATCCGCGGCCATCATCGCGGTGAGGTCGTCAAGCGTGATCACCGTGGGCATGTGTCGACCGACGGCCTCCGCACTCATGCCCGCCATGTTACTGGCCGGCCTGAGCTTGTGGGGCCTGGTCAGCGCCGATGAAGTGCGATTCGTCGATGACGCCGGGCCGCGCGAAGGCGGCAAGCGCCGGCTCGAGTTCGCCACCATCACCGTCCTGGCTTCTCGGCGACGAAGACGCCGCGACCTGGGCGGCCGATCAGGATTCCACGCTGGCGGAGCCGGGCCACTGCTCGCGAGATGGTCGACTTCGATACGTCGTAGTGGTCGGCCAGTTCGCTGGTCGAGGGAATCTGAGTGCCAGGTGGCAGGTCACCTTCCTTGATGCGCTTTACAAGATCGTCGATCAGCTCGTTCATGGTTGGCGGGATAGGCACGGTTCGTCCCCTGCGGTCGGTTGGCCCATCCAGTATTGATCACGGTTCGCGACGTAGGCAATGCAGGTACGCAAAATGACGCCGCATCCTCGAATGACGTACTTGACGTAGGTGACACTGGACGAGTAACTTCGCAGACGGCGGTTGCAGGGCCTTTGTGGTCGGTTGGCACCTTCGCAGGGCGATGCGAGCGCCGTAACACCTCTCCGGCATCGGCTGGCAGACGAGCACCTCATGCGACAGCAGGGCTGCCCCTGTTGCCGTACCGCCGCTCTGGGCTGCGGTGGCCGGGGCGGGGTGGTCCGGGCGGACCCGAAACGGCCGGATCACCCCCACCACCAGCGCAGGCACGAGGACGGGAACAGGACGGCACACCAGGCGAAAGGATGGACGGACGTGCGACAACTCCTTCGGCGCATCCTGACGAGACCGACGGGAGCGGACCGGTTGTCTTCGGTGCTCGGCGAGCGCCGCTCTCGGCCGTACCAGCCGATGCGGCCCTGGCAGGTGCGGGGCCGGCGGTTCCGGACGACCTGGCGTGGTCTGGATCCGGGCGAGGTCGCGGCCTTTCTCGACCGGGTCGCCGACGATCTCGGCAGCGTCTATGCCCAACTCTCCAGCAGCCAGGAGGAGGCGGCCCGGATCAGGGACGCGCTGCGGCGCTGGCAGTCCGCCCAGGCGCCGAGCATGCGCGAGATGGCGCGACGGTGAGCGCTGAACTGCACCGGTACGTCATCCACCTGCCGATCGTCACGACCGACCTGCCCCGGGCCCGTGTCCTGGCCCGGACCGTCGCCCGGGCGCTGACCTTCCTCTGCGTGGACGTGCCGGAGACCACCGTCTCGGAAGAACGGAACCAGGACGTACGCCATCGGGTCTTCTGCACCCGGCGGCTGCCCAACGGCCGCCGCTGCGGGCTGCGGATCGACCACGAGATTCCGTGCACCCCACGAGTACGGCGGCGGTCGATATGACGACGTGCTGGTCGGCGCCGACGGTGCCCGGGCGGCTTCCACCGCGCGAGCCAGGGGCAACAGGCCGGAGGGACATCGGCTACCGTGCTGTGTCCCCTTCCCTGATGTGGGACTTGAACTCGGGACATTCGATCAGCGGGGTGTGGGTGCAGGCGGAGGCGTGCCGGAGGCTGTCGCGCATGCGTGTGAGGCGAGCGACGTCCTGGTCCAGCTCTCGAGCCTTTTCCGCCATCCGCTCGCGCAACTCGGCGTCGCCAGGACTCGCGACGAGGAAACGCGCGATCTGCGCCAAGGTGAACCCGGCAGCTTGCGCACAACCGATGAGCGTGATCCGGTCGATGACGTCGGGGCTGAATGTCCGGCGTAAGCCGTTGCGCCCGCTCGACCGGATCAGCCCGCGCCGTTCGTAGAACCTGAGCGCCGATGCCGTCATCCCGGTCTGCTCGGCGACCTCGGCGATGTCCAGTTCTGCCGTGCGCGGCACGTCGCAGCTCCTCTTCGATTGACCAGGTGGGCGCCCTTGACTTGAACCACGGTACAAGTCAGAGGCTGTGGGAACACATCCCGCTCCGGACTGGGAGATCACCCACCATGCCACTCCACCCCCAGGTCAAGGCACACCTCGATCGGCTTGCTGCCGTCAGGTTCGGCAGCCTGCACACCGTCTCGCCCGCGCAGGCGCGTGCTGGGGCCCGCCGATTGACTGCGGCGTCGGTCGGCGAACCGGAGAAGGTGGCCGAGGTATGCGACCGCGTGGCCGCGACCGAGGCCGGCGAGGTGCCGATGCGCATCTATCGCCCGCTCGGCGTCCCGACGGGCGGCCGAGCGCTTCCCGTCGTGGTCTACTTCCACGGCGGCGGCTACGTGCTGGGCGACCTGGACTCCCATGACGGCCTCGCCCGCGCGCTCTCCAACGGTTCGCGAAGCGTGGTCGTGTCAGTCGACTACCCCCTGGCACCGGAGAACAAGTTCCCCGCTCCGGTCAACGCGGGCTACGCGGCGACCAAGTGGGTCGCCGACAATGCCGGCGAACTAGGAGTAGACCCGGCGCGACTCGCCGTTGCCGGCGACAGCGCCGGCGGCAACCTCGCCGCCGTCGTCACCCTCAAGGCACGTGCCGCCGAACAGCCGCACATCGGATTTCAACTGCTCGTCTACCCAGATCTTGACTTCCGGCGTACGAACCAGTCAATCAGCGAGTTCGCCGGTAGGTACGGCAACATCACCCGGGAGGCCCAGGAGTGGTTCATGAACCACTACCTCACCACTGAGGACGACAAGCTCCACCCGTTCGTGTCCCCGCTTCTGCAGCCCGACCTGAGCGGACTCCCACCCGCCTTCATCATCACCGCGGAGTACGACGCCCTACGCGACGAGGGCGAGGAGTACGGCCAGCGCCTGACCGCCGCAGGCGTACCCGTGACCGTCAAGCGCTACGACGGGATGATCCACGAGTTCCTGCGCCATCCGTTCGACGACGCAAAAATCGCCATCGGCGACGCCACGGCCGCCCTTAGGAACGTCTTCAACCCCGGGGGCACCATCGATGTGTAACTGACTGGTCAGCCACTCCGGGTGGCTGGCCGGCGGCCAGCGACATTCAGCCGCTAACGGCAGCTCCCGTTCAGGACACGGGCACCTCGATGATCGGCAGCGCGAGCAGCGGGTCACTTGCCGACCCAGCGCGCGGCGGCATCCGAGAGCCGCTCGCCTCGAACAGCGTTTGTCGGCATGAGATCGGCAATGTGTTGGATTTGCTCGGACGTCAACGTTAACGTGGCAGCGGCGGCGTTGTCTTCAAGGTGGCGGACCTTGGTCGTGCCTGGGATCGGGACAGTGCCCCGTTCGAGAAGCCAGGCCAGTGCAAGTTGTGCCGGTGTTACGCCCATTTCGCCAGCGAGCGCCCGCAAACGGTCGACAAGGGCCAGGTTGGCGGCTCGATTGCCCCCGCTGAAGCGGGGGTTGCCACTACGCAGGTCGTCGTCGCCGAACGCGGTATCGGTGGTGATCTCCCCGGTGAGCAGGGCCCGGCTGATCGGCGAGTAGGCGACGAGGGTGATGTCGAGTTCGCGGCAGGTCGGCAGTATCTCGTCCTCGACGTCGCGGCTGAGCAACGAGTACTCGGTTTGTAGCGCAGCGAGCGGATGGACAGCATGAGCCTGTCGCAGGGTCTGCGCGTTCACTTCAGACAGTCCCAGGTGGCGGACCTTACCTGCGGCCACCAGTTCGGCCATCGCTGCGATGGTGTCCTCGGTGGGGACATCGGGGTTTCGCCGGTGCAGGTAGAACAGGTCGATGTGATCAACGCCGAGGCGTTGCAGCGATTTGTCGCAGGATTTCCTTGCCCAGTCTGGTGAGGAGTCGATGCGCATCGGGCCGTTGTCGCGCCGGATCCCGAACTTGGTACACAGGAACACTCGGTCGCGTCGATCGTGAATTGCTTTGGCGATGAGCTGTTCATTGTGGCCATCGCCATAGGAGGCGGAGGTGTCGATGACGTCAATGTCGAGGTCGAGGGCTCGGTGAATGGTACGTATGGATTGCGCCTCCTCTGGACGGGGCCCGTATAGTGCGCTCATTCCCATACAGCCCAGGCCGATGGCCGAGACTGTGGGGCCGGATTCACCCAGCGTGACTTTGCGCATTGTTGTCCTCCAGAAAGCTGCGGTAACGGTCGATTTTGCGGTCGATGACGACGAGATCCCGCTGGAGGGCGGCGATGCGGTCCAGCGTGCGCTGACGGTGTGACTCAAGCAGTGCCAGCCGGTCGGGCCGGGTGGCGGCGCCGCCATGGATCAAGGCGACATATTCGTGCATCTCGGTGAGCGGCATACCGGTCGCCCGCATCTTGATCAGGAGCTCCAGCCGGTCGAGGTCAAGCGGACGGTAGCGACGCTGCCCTGCGGCATCTCGCGGGATCGTCTCGAGAAGCCCGATGCGCTCGTACCAGCGCAGAGTGTCGGGAGACAGGCCAACCATGTCGGATACCTGGCCGATTGTCGGACCGTCGATCGCCGATGCGTCGCTCCCCATGGCGGCAGCATGCCCTCTGGAGCCGACTCCAGGTCAAATAGAGATACCCAGATGTGAGGCTGCGGCGGCGTCGTCCATGGCGCCGTTCTCGAACGCGGTGTGGTAGCGGGCGATCGCGGCTTCGGTGCCAACGATCTGGTTGGTGACGACGGCGAGACCGGGGGAGCTCAGGGGTCTTCTCATCGATCTGTCGTCTTCTTTACGGGTCAGGGCAGCATGTACCACCATTTCGCCGGCAAGCCCGACCTGGCGCTCGCCGCGATCAACCGCACGGCCGAGGAGATGCGGACCAAGGCCGAGGCGCGGTTCGCCACCTCCGGCACGGCCGTAGAGCGGGTCACCGCCTATCTGCGACGCGAACGGGACGTCCTCAAGGCTGCCCCATCGGCCGCCTTACTCAGGATCCCGAGGTCATGGACGATCCGACCCTGCGCGCACCGGTCGAGGCGACCCTCTCCTGGCTACGCGAACGCCTCAGCCAGGTGCTGACCGAAGGCCGTGACCGCGGGGGGCTCCGATACCGCGATCAGGAGGTTCTCAACCTCGCGGGAGCAGGTTGCATTGGATGCATCACCGCTCAGTTCCGGTGAGGGGTGCGCCGCGGTCCCGCATGAACGGCACCGGGTCGATGGCGCCGTGCCGGCTCCGGTCCCCGCGCAGGTGCACCTCGAAGTGCAGGTGCGGCCCCGACGAGTTGCCGCTCGATCCGACCCGCCCGATCACCTGCCCGGCCTCCACCATGTCGTTCTTGGAGACCATCGGCCTTTCGACCATGTGGCAGTACCGGGTGATCACGTTGCCCGCGTGCAGGATGTCGACGAACCAACCGCAGCCGCCCTTGCCCGGGAAGCCGTCCACGTCACAGCTCAACCGGCCGCGTCGGTCCGGGTCGCAGCGGGCGACCAGTACCCGGCCGGTCGCCGCCGCCCGGATCTCGGTGGTGTACCTGGCGGCGCCGATGTCGACGCCGTTGTGCGCCGGCCGGGCGGCGGTACGGAACCCGGAGCCGACCCCACCGGGAATCGGTGCGGTCCAGCCCGAGGCGGCGATCTCCGCCCCGTCGGCGCAGCCGAGCCCGAGGTCGGTACCGGCGGCCCGGGCGGCCCCACCGGTCAACGCGTTCACGATCTCGGTCGCCAGCGGCTCGTGCTTCGCGTACGCGTTCGGGAAGGCGCTGATCTGCACCGCCTGGGCGGCCCGGGTCAGCGTCCGCTTCTGCCAGTCCCGGATGGTCTTCAACTTCTGGTAGAACTTCCGGGCCGCGTACTCCGGGTCCAGGATCTGCTCCGGGGTGCCCCAGCCGGTGCTGGGCCGCTGCTGGAAGAGCCCGAGCGAGTCGTGGTCGTTGCGGTCGCCGAGGTGCCCCAGGTTGTTCAGGCCGGACTCCTGCATGGCGGTGGCGACCGCGATCACCCAGGCCCGGGGCGGCAGTTCCAGCTCCCGGCCTACCTTGATGATGATCGCCGCGTGCCGCATCTGGCTCGCCTTGTAGGGCCCGACCAGCGGCAGATCCCCGTCGGTCTTGACCGGGTCGGTGTTGCCGCAGCCGAAGGTGGCCGCCGCCATGTTCTCCTCCTCCGAGGCGAACATGGTCACCAGGAACGCGCCGGTGCCCCCGACGCAGCAGAGCAGCGCGAGTACCCCGGTCAGCGCCATCGCCAGCGCGACCCGACGTACCGGCCGCCGGGCCGGACCGCGGTCGGTCATCCCCACACCTGCCTCCCCGCGCCCGCTCAGCGCCGCTGCCAGTCCACCGTGTCGACCCGCCAGCGCCCCTGGTGGGCGACCAGGCCGAGCCGGAGTTCGCCGGAGTCCACCGGTACGACCACCTCGACGAGGCTGTCGTTCAGAGGTACGACGAGCAGGTCGCCGGTGATCCGGTCGGCCGGCACGGTGACCGGGTCGACCCCGGTCAACTGCTCGGCCAGGGTCTCGGTGGCGAGCGGCCGGAGCCCCTCGTGCCACTCGGCGGCGGCCACGTCCCGGTGGTCGAGCCAGGCGGTGGCGAAGGACCGGGCCACCGCCGCCGGCTCGGGTGCGCCGGGACTGGTCCGCGGCGACGGCTCCGTCGTCACCGTCAGTCCGTCGTCGCCCGCCTCCGGGTCGGTGACGTTGATCGGGCCGGGAGTGCCGCCGATGAGGGTGGGCCGGTCGTTGCCGGGTCCGGCCACCAGCCGGGCCGCGCCGACGATCCCGACGACCACCACGGCGATCGCGACGGCGATCCCGAGCCGGGACCGGAGGAGCCGGGTGAAGAGGAACTCGAGGGCCCGCCGCATCGGGTCACCTCGCCTCGGAGCGGATCCGGGGCGCCCGGGCGGGCGCCGGATCGGGTGCCGGCGCGGAATCGGGCCGGTAGATCACGTAGGAGGGGTTCTCCACCGGCACGTCCGGCTCGGTCCACTCCGCCGGCCGACGTTGGGACGACCGGCCGGGGCGTGAGCCGCTGCCGGGGGCGTCGGCCGGGGAGGTGTCGGCCGGGCCGGTGTCCAGGTCGGTACTGCTCTCCGCGCGGCTGGCGGCGCCGGCCTGCACCGGGTCCTCGTGCCGGGTCTCCGGGCGTATGTTGGTCTGCTGGATCACCAGGCTGCGGTTCTTGACCCGGATGTCGGTGCGGTGGTCCGGGTCGTCGAGCTGCGACGCGGCCCGGACGTCCCGGAAGAACCGGCGGTGCCAGGAGCCGGCCGAGGCGATCACCTCGGTGCTGTCCTTGCCGCCGAGCTGGGTGATCCGGCGGTACGGCCGCAGCAGCAGCCAGCCCACCACCCCGCAGAGCCAGACCAGCACCACCTGGAGCCAGCCGGGAATGGTCGGGGTGCTCATCACCAGGTCGACGGCGAAGAGATAGATCGCCGCGCCGGTGCCGAAGATGGCGATGTTGAACACGGCGGCCACCACGGCGTTGCCGAGCCGGCGCAGCCCGGCGCTGGCCGGGCGGAGCAGTCCGACCGTGCCGAGCACCGGTGCGGCGATCACCGCCCACCGGAAGAGCAGGAAGCCGAGGAGCACCAGCAGGGACGCGGTCAGGTCGAACATCGCGAAGAGGATCGCGGCCAGGATGGCGATCAGCCCGGCGCCGATCCGGTCCGAGTCCCGGGCGCCGCGCAGGTACTCGTACGCCTCCGGGTCCTCCTTCTGGATCTGCGCGGCGACCTTCATCCACTGTTCCTGCTTGGCCGAGACGGTGGTCTGCCGGGTCTCCGGGTTGGCGGCGATCTTCGCCGTCTCCTCCCAGGTGAACGCCTTGGCGTCGTAGAGCGC
The DNA here is from genome assembly GCF_040120695.1 of Plantactinospora sp. B6F1. Lineage (NCBI taxonomy): Bacteria > Bacillati > Actinomycetota > Actinomycetes > Micromonosporales > Micromonosporaceae > Plantactinospora > Plantactinospora sp. B6F1. Next base: position 18,426 of record NZ_JBEEAC010000035.1, read on the forward strand.
CCGGCCGTACTTGCGGGCCGTCTCGCTGTCCGAGGAGCCGAGCGCGCCGCGCAGCCAGTTGCGGTAGAGCATCGACTCGGTCGCGGTGTCGGCGGCCCGCAGCGCCGGTGGCCGGTTGTCCTTGCAGCCGGCCGGGTTGAGCGAGCCGCAGCGGTCGGCCGGGATGCTCTTGTCCCGGGGGCCGACCGCCTCGTGCACCACGGTCAGGGTGGTGACCAGGGTGCCGTCGGCGACGTTGGCGGACCGGACCGGCCAGGCGGCGATCGCGGTCACCGCGACCATCACCAGCACCGCCCAGCCGGCGGTGGTCATCGCGTTGCTCATGTCCGACTGCCGGGAGCGCCAGAGCAGGTAGATGCCGACGACGCAGAGGGTGATGATGCCGAAGACGCTGAACACCCGCTCGTAGACGGCCTTGGTGGCCTGCTCCACCAGCGGGTCGGCCCAGTCCCACATGGTGCTCGGGTCCCAGGCCCGCTCGCGCAGCGCGTTCGAGGCACCGATGATCGCGGCGGCGATCCTGATCTCGCCGTCCGCGATCTTGTTGAAGACCTTGCTGCCCGGGTCGATCACGTCCGAGGCGCAACCGCCCGAGTCGTCGTACGTCTCGTAGCTGTAGCCGGCGTTGCCGTACTCGGTGTACATGCCCTTCACGCCCGGCTTGCCGCTCGCCTCCGGGCGGGTGGCGAACCAGCCGCCGAGCCCCTGGTCGGGCGCGCTCGGGGTGGGCGCCTTCACGCAGTCCCGGATGTTCTGGCCGACGTTGGCGAGCCGGTCGACGCAGTCCCGGAAGTCCGCCTCCCACTCGGCGGTGGTGCAGAGCGCGACCTTGGCCTGGCTCGGCACCGGCGTTGCGGCGGCCGGAGCGGCGGCGGCCGGCGTGGCGCTGCCGAGCACCGGCCAGCTCAGGGTGGCGGTCGCCAGCACCCCGATCGCGAGCAGCAGGGCGGCGAGGCGGGCTCCGAGCCTCATGGTCAAGCCTCCAGGTCCGCGACGGGGGAGGGCAGGTTGGCCTGGGCGGCCTTCGCCGTGACCGGGGTGGTGTCCAGGTGGTCGAGCAGGCCGGGCACGTACGAGACGTCGACGCGTACCTTCTGCACCCGGCCGTCGACGTCACGCATCACGAACTCCCGGAAGCCGAGCCGGTCCGCGGACGACGTGTCCACACTGGAAAGCGAGGCCAGGGTCGCCTCGTAGCCGTCGTTCACCGGCACCCGGAGCAGCCGCAGCGCCTCGGAGGCGATCTCGACGTCCTCGGCGATCCGGCCGACGAAGACGGTGGAGACCAGGTTCTGCACGTCCAGCCCGAGGATGTCCTTCGGGTTCTGCGAGGAAACCAGGGCGGCGAGGTTCCACTTGCGGGAGTCCCGGGCCAGCCGGACCAGGAACGACCGGCCGGAGCGCCAGCCCTCCATGAAGTGCGCCTCGTCCAGGCCGACCAGTTTGCGCGACGACATCGCGCCGCCGTAGCAGCGACGTACCGCCAGCCGGTGCGCGGTGTGCAGCATCGGCAGCGCCAGCGCCTCCTCGGCCGACCAGTACTCCCGCTCGATCTTCAGGTCCGGCAGCCGCAGCCCGGCCATGGTGATCACGGTCAGCGTGGCGTCGGCCCCGAGCAGCCCCTCCGGTGGCCGGCCGAAGAAGAGCAGCGCCAGCGGCATCTCGGCGGTGTCCAGCAGTAGGTTGGCCAGCTCCCGGCCCTCGTCCTCCAGCCCGGCCAGGCAGGCGACCACGTCGTCCAGGGTGGAGGTCTCCTCGGCCGGCACCTGCCGGACCGCGTGCCGGAACAGCGTGGCGGTGGAGGCCTCCCGGGCCACCTGCGGTGGCACCAGCATCATGCAGATGTCCTGCACCAGCATCCGGCGCTCGGCCCGGGCGTTGGAGACCGCGATCTGGAACTCCCGGTCACCCGCCGCGCCGGTGGGGAACTCGCTGCGCAGCGGGGTCGGGATCAGCGCGTAGGGCGCCAGGGTGCCGTGCTCGGAGCCGGTCAGGTTCAGCACCCGCGAATACGGCCGAAGCTCCGGCATCGCGCAGAGCCGGGCCAGCGGGCCGGACGGGTCGAGCAGGGTCACCTGCACCCCTCGGCGGGCGGCCAGGTAGCCGAGCGCGCCGAGCAGGGTCGACTTGCCACCGCCCGGCTCGGCGACGAAGACGGCGAGGCCGGAACGCTCGCGCACCTCCATCGGGAAGTGCAGGTCGAGGAAGACCGGCCGGCGGCAGGTGCCGGCGGTACGCCCGATCAGGTCGCCGCGCCGGTCGCCGACGGTGGAGGCGGCCTGCGGCAGCGCGGCGGCCAGCAGCGGAACCGGCATCCGGCGCAGGTAGCCGGTGTTGGCGATCGGTTCGCCGGGAATGAACTCCCGGGCCAGCCAGTCCTGGTTCTTCGGATGCTGGAGCGAGATCCGCAGCTCTCGCGAGTAGAGCTGGATCAGCCGGCGGGCCCGCTCCAGGCACTCCTCCCTGGTCCGTCCCCCGACCGCGATCCGGTGCCAGCCGTGCGCCCGGGCCGAGTCCACCGGCAGCCCGGTGGTCATCTCGTCGCCGATCACCAGCGCCCGCTTGGCGAGCCGCTCCAGCTCGGGCGGGGCGTCGATGCCGTGCTCGGCGTAGTCGAGCTGCTGGGAGCGGATCATCCGCAGCCGGTGTTCGAGGTTGCGGAACGAGTCGGCGGAGCCGAGGATGTCGACCCGGGTGGAGAGCTCCATCGGCCAGGGCAGCCGCTCGTGGAAGTGCAGCCACGGCTCGTGCCGCTCCGGGATCTCCAGCGGTTCCATCCGGCCCACCGCGAGTACGGCGACGTGCCGCTCCTCCCCGGTCATCCGGTTGACCAGCTTCACCGTCGACCCGTACGGGCTGCGGTAGCGCTCCACCTGCTCGGTCAGGGCGAGCAGGTCGCCGCGCTCCCACCGGCCGTTGGTGACCGGCGAGAGCTGGCCGGGCGGGGCCATGCAGAGCGCCACGGAGCGGTACATCAGCCACTCCAGCTCGTCGGCGGTGACCTGCCGCCCGCGCATCCCGAAGGCGCCGAGCACCTCGTCGAACTGCTCGACCGTCCGGCCCAGCTTGCGGCGTTCCCCGTCGGAGGTGCCCCGGCCGAAGGCCCGGAGGATCCGCTCGGCCAGCGAGTTGCCGAGCGACCGTCGGGCGAAGGTGACGCCGAGGTAGGTCTGCCCCTCGGCGTGGTTGACCGATAGCAGGTGCCGCTGGGCGGCGACCAGGTGGTCCGACCAGCTCGGGGCGCCGGACACGGTGGCCAGCGGCTGCGGGGTGTGCTGGTCGATCGTCCGGGCCCACTCGTCGGCCGGGAACGGCCGGGTGGTCCGGCGCAGGTGCAGCCGGAAGCCGGCGAGGCCGGCGTACTGCTCGGAGATGGCCGCGAGCAGCGCCTCCCGTTCGGCGTCCGGCCGGAACGCCCAGCGCACCTCCGGCAGCCAGTACCACGCGGTGACGGTGTTCGGGGTGAAGGTCAGGTGACCGGCGATCTCGGTGATGGCCAGCTCGACGGCGGGATCCCGGTCACCGAAGCGGAGCTTCGGTGCGCGTACCCGCTGGGGTTTGGTCAGCGGCTGCGGCCCGGCCGGCTTCGACGCGCTCCGCCGCTGCTTCGGTGCGACCGGCGCTCGGTCCCGGTCCCCGTCCCGGGCGGGATCGCGGCGGTCGCGGGTGGGACGGTCGGCGGTCCGGCGGTCTGGTCGTTCGGCGGGCTCGCGGACGATCGGCAGCGCGCCCGAGTGTTCGCCACCGCGCTGCTGCGGCGCCGGGCCCGGACGCCCGGGGTACGCCTCGGGCGGGGTGCCGGCCAGGGCCGCGGTCCGGTCGGCCGCCGGGGTGCGGTGCGCCGCTGGTTCGGTCGGCCGCCCGGCACCGGTGACCGGGTCGGGGTCGGGGCGGCCCGGTTCCGCCTGCCGGCGGGGGACGTCTGCCACCTGCCGGTGGGCGGCCTCCTCCACCTGCCGGTGGGCGGCCTCGGCCAGGGCGTCGGTGGGTTCGTCCTGCCCGGGGCGGGTGGCCGGCGGCGCGACCCGGGCGGTGGGCTGGCCGGGCACCGCCTCCCGCTGGCCCGTGCCGCCCGCCGGGGGCTCGTCCGGTTCCCAGGTCGGCAGGCCGACGGCGGCGTCCCGATCCTCGCCCCAGCGCCCGCGCGGTTGCGGGGTGGGACGCTGCGCGGGGCGGGGTGCCGGCGCGGCCGGCGGGGACGGTTGGACCGGCCCGCCGAAGAGGTCGAGGAAGGGGGAGTCGATGTCCGGGTGCTCGACCGGGGCGCGCGGCGGGGCCGGTGCCGCGCTGGCGGGTCGGGCCGGTGCCGCGCTCGCGGGTCGGGCCGGGCGGTTCCGGGTCGGTGGCTGCGGCGCCTGGAAGACGGCGACCGCGCCGTGGCCGGTGTTGCTGAGCAGCGCCGCGTCGTACTCGTTCTCCTCGACCAGCTCGGACGGCGGGTAGCCGGAGGACTGCGTACCGTTACCGGGGTTGTCGGCCGGGTGAGCTGCCGGGTGCGACGAGCCCGGCCGGGAGGGGCGGGTCATGCCGCCGCCTCGCCCGGCCTGGCGAACTCCGTGGTCCTGACGAACTCCGTGCTGGAGCGGCAGGGGAATCTGGTTCGCTCGGTCACGCCGTCACCTCACTGGGGTCGGTCATGTCAACTGCTCCCGGATCCGGATACGGGTCGCGACCAGTCGGGGGTCGCGCTGCTCTGTCGCCGGTTCGCGGGTGCGCCGCCAGTCGGTCAGTGCCGTCCGGATGACCATCCGGGCGGGCCGGTCGGGATCGACGTACCGGAAGACGAAGGATGTGGTGACCATCGCGAGCGCGATCTCCCAGGCGGGGATCAGCTCGACCTTGAGGGTGAAGAGCCAATGAATGAACATGAACAGCGGCACCAGCAACATGAAGAGCCCGTACTGCGTGTATGGCAGGTGGACGGGCAACGTGTAGCCGGGCGGCCCCAGGTAGACCAGGCGGGCCCGATAGATGTCGTCGTCGGTGCGCAGCCGCATCTCGTGCTCCGCGGTCTATTCGAAGATCAGGTTGATCAGGTTCTCGCCGACGAAGAACAGCGTCGCCGCCCCGGCGATGAAGGCCAGGCCGAGCAGCGCGATCGCCGAGCTGGTCAGTACCTTGGAGACCTCGCCCTTGCTGGCCCGACCGATGAAGATCACGCCGAGCACGGCGAGCAGGATGGGCGCGATGTTTCCGGCGAAGAAGCCGACGATCCCTTCGGTGTCGATATTGCCCTCGGGCGGTGGCTCGGCGGCCGTGACCGACGCGAGGGTGTGGAGCGCGTGCGTGGCGGCCGGCCATGCCGTCTCCACCAGCTCCATGGCGAACATCGGAATCCTCCCCGGGTGCGGTGACGCCTCGCCTCCGCACTGCTGTCAAGCCCGGTCAACCGGGTCGGTCGTGGGGTGTTGATCGACCCTGCGTCTCGCAATCACCGCGAAGAGTGATGGTTTGTGGGCATCTTTGTCCTAATTCGGCCCATCTCTTAAGTTCTGGCATCTGGCTGATGCGAGCGTACGGCGCGTGCCTGTTTGGAACAAGCGGCGACGAGTGCCACCGATCCGCCCCGACCCGCCGGTTTTCACGCCCCTCCGACCCGGACCGTCGCGCGGCGGCGGACCGGCGCCGGGCGGCGGAGCGGCGCCCGGCCGCGGCAGGGGGCGAGCTGGGGTGTTGCCGGCTGGGTGGGTAGCGTCGGGGGGTGAGCGAGTCAGTCCCGGGTGCCGCCGCCACAGGTGGTGGATCGCCCCTCGTCGGCGAGCTGCTCGGCGCGTCCCGGCCGGTGGTGATGGGCGTCCTCAACGTCACGCCCGACTCCTTCTCCGACGGCGGCCGGTACGCCGACCTCGACGCCGCGGTACGGCACGGGGTACGGATGCACGCCGACGGCGCCCACCTCGTCGACGTGGGTGGCGAGTCCACCCGGCCCGGCGCCGACCGGGTCGACGCGGAGACCGAGGCCGCCCGGGTGCTGCCGGTCATCCGGGAACTCGCCGCCCGGGGAGTGCCGATGAGCGTCGACACCTACCGGGCCAGCGTCGCCGCCGCCGCGCTGGAGGCCGGCGCGACCGTGGTCAACGACGTCTCCGGGGGGCTCGCCGACCCGGACATGGCCAAGGTGGTCGCCGAGGCGGGCTGCCCGTGGATCCTGATGCACTGGCGGGCGCACGCCAAGCGGATGCAGGAACTCGCCCACTACACCGACGTGGTCGCCGACGTGCGGGCCGAGCTGGCGCAGCGGGTCTCCGACGCCCTCGCCGCCGGGGTCGCCGCCGACCGCATCGTCATCGACCCCGGCCTCGGCTTCGCCAAGCGCCCCGCCGACAACTGGCAGCTGACCGCCCGGCTGCCGGAGCTGCTGGCGCTCGGCTATCCGCTGCTCTTCGGGGCGAGCCGCAAGTCGTACCTGGGTGCGCTGCTGGCCGACCCGGACGGCACGCCCCGGCCGACCGAGGGGCGTACCGCCGCCACGATCGCCACCAGCGTGCTCGCGGTCGCGGCCGGAGCCTGGGGGGTACGGGTGCACGACGTGCGGGAGACGGTGGACGCGCTCGCGGTCTGGACCGCCAGCGGCCGCCCCCGGCTGGCGACCGGGGAGGTGGCCGGATGACGGGTACGGCTGGCGACCGGGAGGAGGCGCAGGTCGGGGCATCCGACCGCGAGACCGATCGGATCGCCCGGGAGACTGACCGGATCGCCCGGGAGACCGACCGGATCGTGCTGACCGGGCTGCGGGCACGCGGCCGGCACGGCGTCTACGACTTCGAGCGCGCCCAGGGGCAGGACTTCGTCGTCGACGTGGTGCTGGAACTCGACCTGGGCGCGGCGGCCCGCTCCGACGACGTGGCCGACACCGTGCACTACGGCGAACTGGCCGAGCGGCTGGTCGGGATCGTGACAGGCGAGCCGGTCAACCTGATCGAGACGCTGGCCGAGCGGCTCGCCGCCGCCTGTCTGGCCGATCCACGGGTACTCGGCACCTCGGTCACCGTGCACAAGCCACAGGCGCCGATCCCGCACGACTTCGCCGACGTGGCGGTGACGGTGACCCGGAGGAGGCCGACCCGATGACCCGGGCCGTGCTCTCGCTCGGCAGCAACCTCGGCGACCGGCTGGAACACCTGCGCACGGCGGTGACCGGGCTGCGCGACGTACTTCTGGTGGCGTCCGGGATCTACGAGACGCCGCCGTGGGGTGACCCGGACCAGCCGGCGTACCTGAACGCGGCGTTGATGGTCGCCGACGACGCGGCCGGCCCGCGCGACTGGCTCGACCGGGCCCGGGCCGCCGAGGCGGCGGCCGGCCGGGTCAGAGACCCGGAGCGCCGGTTCGGGCCGCGCAGCCTCGACGTCGACGTGATCGGAGTCTGGACGGCCGACGGTCAGCCGGTGCACAGCGCCGACCCGGAGTTGACCCTGCCGCACCCCCGCGCCCACCTGCGGGCCTTCGTGCTCCGGCCGTGGATCGACATCGAGCCGTACGGGCGGCTGCCCGGCCACGGCGCTCTGACCGACCTGATGTCGACCGAACCGGTCGGCACCGACGCGCTGGACCTGCGCCCTCGTCCGGATCTGCGGTTAGAGTCGGATTGACGGTGACCGGTCGAGGATGGCCGGTCGACGGTGACCGGGCCGCGGGCCGGACGGGTCCGCCGACCGGCGGGACGCGCCCGTCCGGTCGACACCGGACCGGCGCCCCGTGTCGACGAGCGGAGTGAGGAAGAGTTGTGACCGAGCGCAGACCCCCGACGCGCGGCCCGGCCCCCGAGCGCGGGCGGATGGGTCCGACCAGACCCGCCTCGCTGGTCGTGGCCGGGCTCGCCTCGGCGGCCCTGGCCTGGTTGCTGGTCAGCAGCTTCTACAGCCACATTCCGCCGCTGCCCTGGCTGCCCATCGTCACGCTGCTCGGGCTGGCCGCCCTGGAGGGCTTCGCCGCGGCGAACACCCGGGCCCGGATCGAGCGCAGGCCCGGCCGGGACCCGGTCGACCCGCTGGCGGTGGCCCGGTTCGTCGTACTGGCCAAGGCGTCGGCGCTGGCCGGGGCGATCTTCGCCGGCTTCTACGCCGGCTTGGACGTCTGGCTGCTCATCGAGCGGACCCGGGCGGCCGCCAACGACGTACCGGCGGCCAGTGCCGGACTCGGCGCGTCGCTCGCCCTGGTGGGTGCGGCGCTCTGGTTGGAACGCTCCTGCCGGGTGCCTGATCGTGATGATCGAGACTCGGAGAGTGACGACCTGAGGCGGCGCGACGAGCCCTGAGCAGGCCGTCCGGGTAATCGACGCGTACCGGGGGTGACGGCCGGGCGTGCTCGCGGGTACGGTGCCTCCGACCGGGCCGGATCCGCCAACTCCGCTGGATCGGGCCCACGTCCGACCGCTTCGGTCCCGGATGCCGCCCCGGGCCGGGGCCTGTTCGCTGGACGAACGGGAGGCGCGCATGGCGTACGACGATTCGATCTATCGGCGACGGGACCCCGGAATTGATCCGGTCGGTACCAGCGAGCGGGAGGATCCCCGGTACGGCGGTGACCCCGGATACGACGCCGACCCCCGTACGTCGTCCAGCCACCTCACCGGGCGGTTCATGGGTGGCGAGTCGGCCACCGTCAGCGACCCGGACCCGGTCGCACCGACCCGGCGACGGAACGTCTCGCCGGCCGCGCTGGAGAACGTCTTCGACGATCCCGCACACGGCGAGCCCGGACGGGATCGGATCGGGGTGCACCTGCTCTGGGAGCTGGTGCTGCTGGTCGTGGTGGCGGTGCTGCTCTTCCTGTGCAACCGGGACTATCCCGACCTGCTCCGGGGCGCGCAGCGGGAGAGCCTGCTCGTCTTCGGTACCGCGATCGGGCTGCTCACTCTCGGCGCCGGGCTGACCCTGCGGACCGCCGCGCCCAACCTCGCACTGGGCCCGGTCGCGGTCGCCGCCGCGCTGCACTTCGCGGAGAACTCCGACCGGGGCGTCGTGTCGGCGATGCTGCCGGCGCTGGTCGCCGGGGTGGGCGTCGGCCTGGTGATCGCCATCCTGGTGGTGGGCTTCCACGTACCGGGCTGGGCGGCCAGCCTTGCCGCCGGACTCGCGGTGATCGTCTTCATCGAGCAGCGGAGCGCCCCGGTCGACGTGCAGGGCGAGTACGACCCGACCCGGCACGCGGTCTACCTCTTCGCCGGCTTTGCCGCCGTCGCCGTGCTGGCCGGCCTCTTCGGCACCGTCAAGACGGTACGCCGGGCCGTCGGCCGGTTCCGCCCGGTGGCTGACCCGGCGCTGCGCCGGGGTGGGGGTGCCGGATTCATCGTCACGTTCGGCCTGGTGGTGTCGACGGTCTTCGCCGTCGCGGCGGGAATGCTGCTCGCGGCCGGCGGCACCGGGCCGGTGCCGCCGACCACCGGCATCGAGTGGACCGGTCTGGCCTTCGGCGCCGCGCTGCTCGGTGGCGCCAGCGCCTTCGGGCGGCGGGGCGGGATCGCCGGCGGGATGCTCGCGGCCGTCGCGCTGGCGCTGTTCATCCGGTACGCCGACGAGCGCAACCTGGACATCGCGCCGGCCGCCCTGGCCGCCGTGCTGGTGACCGCCGGTCTGGTGGTGACCCGGCTGGTCGAGGCGAACGGCCGCCCCCGGTCCTACGCCGAACCGGAGCGGGACTGGGTGGAGGAGCCGGAGACGCCGAGGGCGAGCTGGGACACCGCCCAGGCGTCGCCGCCGGAGCCGTGGACCTCCACGCTGCCGAGCCAGCAGACCGACCGCTGGGGCGGCGACCGCTGGGACGCCCCGGACCGCTGACGCTGGTGGATCGTTGACGCGGCCGGCCGTCGGCGCTGGTGGATCGTTGGTACTGGCGGTGCGGCTTGCGGCGGTTCGGGCGGATAGGCTCGGCCCATGACGGAATCGCGTCCCGAGTCCCGTACCACCCCGACCTTTGCCGAACTGGACGCGCTCTCCACGGAGGAGCTGCGGCAGCGGGCCTTCGCGCTGGCCCGGGAACGGCGGGACATCGGATTCTTCTGGTCGGTGATCCGGCACCTGCCGAACGCGGACGAGGCGGCGGCGCTGGACGGCGCGCCGAACGCGGCCGGCCCGACCGTCGACGAGGCGGTCGCGCTCTGGCGGGAGTTCACCGGCCACGGCTACGAGGAGACCGCACCGCTGCTCCGGGCTGCCTTCATCGACTATCTACAGAAGCCCTGACCGGGGACCCTACAGAGGCACTGACCTGGACCCTACAGAAGCCCTGACCGGGATCCCGAAGCCCTGACCGGGACACCGGGCCGCCCGTCTGGTGAACCCAGCGCACCCCGCGAACATGACACCGGGTTTCGCGATCAGATTCCCCTGGGAATTACCTGTGCATGGCTCTCACCAACAGATACAAGACGGCCACGGGTGCGGGCACGCTCACCGCACTCGTACTGGTCCTGGTCTTCGGCAGCCCCTGGTATGCCGACTGGGCCCGGAGCGAGACCGACCCTGACACGGCGGGTGGCTGGTTCCTCCGGCTGCTCGCCTGGCCCTCGTGGCGGTTCGACTCCGACGACACGATCCAGAACGTCATCGCCGCCGACCTCAAGGCAATCCTGGTGGTGGTGCTCACCTGGGTCTTCCTCTACCTGTTGCCCGGCTCGCAACTGGCCCGGGCCCGGGGCACCGTCAGCCAGTTTCTCGCGGGCTGGTCGGCGTACGTCTTCGCCGGTGCGTTCGCGGCCCTGCTCGCCACGTTGATCGGCAGTAATCCGTCGCTGCTCGGCGCGTTCCAGGCCGCCGGCAGCGGTGCCACGTACGGCTTTTTCGTCGGCTGGATCATCGGCCTGGCCACCCTCGGCGGCTGGCGGGGCCGGCACTGAGCCCGCCACCGCACCGGACCCGTTCGGCCCGATGGCGTGCCGGGCGGCGGTCCGGTGCGGGCCCCCGTGAGGAGCGACTATCCGCCGACCGGGTCGGCCGGGTAGTCGATGCTGAGAATCTGGTGCCGGCTGACCGTCCCGAGCGGCTCGCCACCCTCGCCGGTCACCATGGCGTCGTCCGAGTTGGTCCGGAGCAGCACCGCCAGCGCGTCGTAGAGCGACGACCCGAGCGGCACGGCGGGCAGCCCGGCAGCGCTGACCGGGTCGGCCAGCGGACGCAGCAGGTCCGGGGTGATCGGGGTGACCGCGAGTCGCCGGATCGCCCGGTCCGCCCCGACGAACTCCCGGACGAACGCCGACCTGGGCTCGCCGAGCAGGGTCGCCGGGCTGGCATACTGCTCCAGCCTGCCGCCCTGGGAGAGCACCACGATCCGGTCGCCCAGCCGTACCGCCTCGTCAAGGTCGTGGGTGACCAGCACGATCGTCTTGCGTACCTCCGCCTGGAGCCGCAGGAACTCCTCCTGGAGCCGGGCCCGCGCGATCGGGTCGACGGCCGAGAACGGCTCGTCCATCAGCAGCACCACCGGGTCGGCGGCCAGCGCCCTGGCCACCCCGACCCGCTGTCGCTGGCCGCCGGAGAGTTCGTGCGGATAGCGCGGGCCGAAGGTGGCCGGGTCGAGACCGACCAGTTCCAGCAGCTCCGCGCCGCGTTGCGCGATCCGCGCCTTCGGCCAGCCGGACAACCGGGGTACGGTGCCGACGTTCGCGGCGATGGTCTGGTGCGGGAAGAGCCCGACGTTCTGGATCACGTAGCCGATCCGCCGCCGGAGCCGCACCGGATCGGTCCGGGTGACGTCCTCGTCGCCGAGCAGGATCCGTCCCGAGGTCGGCTCGATCAGCCGGTTGATCATGCGGAGCACCGTGGACTTGCCGCAGCCGGAGGGCCCGATCAGCACGACCAACTCGCCGGCCTTGACCTCCAGACTCAGCTCGTCGACCGCTACCGTGCTGTCGGGATACTGCTTGCGTACCTGGTCGAGGGTGATCGCGGCGGCACCCGTGGTGCCGGCGGACCCGGCGGAGCGGGCCTCCGGGGTAACGTCCACGTATGTCCTTCCGGGTGATCGACCGGGCTGACCCGGGTAATCCGTGGTTCTCCTGGGATTATGTGCAGCGCAACTCGGAGACGATTCTCGCCGCACTGCGGGAGCACGCGTCCCTCACCGCCCAGGCCGTGCTGATCGCCGCCGTGGTAGCGATCCCGCTCGCCGTGCTGGCGTACTGGTTCCGGCCGCTCACCGGGCCGATTCTCGCACTCTCGGGTGTGCTCTACACCGTTCCGTCGCTGGCACTGTTCGCATTCGTCGCACCGTACCTCGGGACGGGGACGACGACGGTGCTGCTCGGGCTGGTCCTCTACGCCCTGCTGCTGATCGTCCGGAACGCACTCGCCGGGCTCAACCAGGTGCCGGAGGAGGTCCGGGACGCGGCCCAGGGCATGGGGTACGGCCGATTCGCCCGTCTGCTCCGGATCGACCTGCCGCTGGCGTTCCCGGGTATCCTCACCGGCCTGCGCCTGGCGACCGTTTCCACGGTGGCCCTGGTCACCGTCGGGGTGCTCGTCGGGCACGGCGGCCTCGGGCAGCTCATCCTCGGCGGGTTCCGAAACAACTTCTTCAAGGCCGAGATCATGACCGGCACCCTGCTCTGCGTACTCCTGGCCCTGGTGCTGGACCTGCTCCTTGCCGGCCTCGGCCGGCTGCTCACCCCGTGGGCACGGCGTCGGCGAGCGACCGGGTGAGCGCGAGGAGTGAGCCGGTGTTGCGAGCCCCGCAGTCGCGAGCCGGAGATGAGCAGGGGTGAGCGCGAGGAGTGAGCCGGTGTTGCGAGCCCCGCAGTCGCGAGCCGGAGATGAGCAGGGGTGAGCGCGAGGAGTGAGCCGGTGTTGCGAGCCCCGCAGTCGCGAGCCGGAGATGAGCAGGGGTGAGCGCGAGGAGTGAGCGGCGATGAACCCGATCGAGCAGGCCGTCGTCTGGCTGAACGACCCGCTCAACTGGACCAATCCCGGTGGCGTGCTCGACCGGCTGGTCGAGCACCTGGTGATCTCCGGCGCCGCCGTCGCGATCGGCTGCCTGGTCGCCTGGCCGCTCGGGCTCTGGCTCGGGCACACCGGCCGGGGCGGTGGCATGGTGGTGCTGGTCTCCAACGTCACGCTGGCGATCCCGACCATCGCGCTGCTGACCATCCTGCCGCTGACCGCGCTCGGCTTCGGTAAGCCGCCGGTGATCATCGCGTTGGCGGTCTTCGCGGTGCCGCCGCTGCTGGCGAACGCGTACACCGGGATCCGGCAGGTTGATCCGGAGGTGCGGGAAGCCGCGCGCGGGATGGGACTCTCCGGCGGGCAGTTGCTGCGCCGGGTGGAGCTGCCGCTCGCGGTGCCGTACCTGGCGGCGGGGTTCCGTACCGCCGCGGTGCAGGTGGTGGCGACCGCCGCGCTCGCCTCGTTCGTCAACGGAGGCGGGCTTGGCCAGATCATCAGCGCCGGGTTCGGGCTGGGCATCTCGGTCGGCGGTGGGCAGATCCTGGCCGGCGGGCTCCTCGTCGCCCTACTCGCGCTCCTGGTCGAACTGGTCTTCGCGCTGCTGGAACGGGTGGTCACGCCCCGGCCGCTGCGCCGTGCCCGGCGCCGGATCATCCGCCGCGCCGACCAGCGGGCGGCGGCCGCGGTCACCGGCTCCTGACCGGTCACCGGCTCCTGACCAATCACCGGGCTCCTGACCGGTCGGGGCGGTGTGGGTTTGGTCACTCTTGCAGTCCTCGGCGAGGCCGGATGGGGTGATCTGGTCCGTGCGATTTTCGCTTAGAGTGGTCAAGTAGCTGCGCTCTGTGGCTCTTTGCGTGACGATCCGGTGACGAAGCCCATCGCGAATTGTCGTACCCGGCGAGAGGATGTTTCGTGAGAAGGCGCGGGCGGCCTTCCTGACATGTCGCCCGTCGGACACGCGGCCGGCCCGATCCGGGCCGCGCCGGGACACAGGAGGCGGGCGATTCATGCGTACACGTTCACGTCTGGCAGCCGGCGCCGCCGGTGCGGTCGTCGCGGCTGGGTTCCTCGCCGGCTGCGGTGGGGCCGGCTCGTCCGGCACCCAGGCTCCGGCGACCGGGGCGCAGGGTGCCGGTTGCGCACCGGTGGCCGGGTCGAGCCTGGTCGTGCTCGACGACGACAAGAAGCTGCAGAACAGCGACAACATCATTCCGGCGATCAACAGCAAGGTGGCCCAGCCGCCGCTGGTCGCGGCCCTGGACAAGGTCTCGGACAGCCTCGACACACCCAAGCTGATCGGCCTCAACAGGGCGGTCGACGTCGAGCGCAAGACCCCGAAGGTGGCCGCCGAGGAGTTCGCCGCGGCCAACAACCTCACCGCAGGCATCCCGACCGGCGGCACCGGGTCGATCACCGTCGGCGTGGCCAACTTCAGCGAGAGCCAGACCCTGGGCGAGCTGTACCGGATCGCCCTCACCGCCGCCGGCTATGAGGTCAAGGTCCAGCAGATCGGCAACCGCGAACTCTACGAGCCGGCCCTGGAGAAGGGCGACATCCAGGTCGTCCCGGAGTACGCCGCGACGATGGCCGACTTCCTGAACAACAAGGTCAACGCATCCTCCGGGTCCACCCCACCGCCGATCTCCTCACCGGACCTCGACCAGACCGTCAACGGGCTCAGGGCGGCCGGTGAGAAGGTCGGCATCACCTTCGGCAAGCCGTCGGCGGCCCAGGACCAGAACGCGTTCGCGGTCACCAAGGAGTTTGCCGACAAGTACGGCGTCCGCACGCTCAGCGAGCTGGCGGCGAAGTGCTCCGGCTCGGCGACCGTGCTCGGCGGGCCGCCGGAGTGCCCGCAGCGGCCGAAGTGCCAGGCCGGACTGGTGCAGGTTTACAACTTCAACGCGGGCCGGTTCGACTCGCTCGACGCCGGTGGCCCGCAGACCAAGTCGGCGCTGACCAGCGGCACGATCAGCGTTGGGCTGGTCTTCTCGTCGGACGGCGCGCTGGCCACGAGCTGACCGTCGGCGCGGGGGTGCACCTCCCGCCCGAGGAGTGGAACCGACCGTGGCCGGTCGACGTCGCCGTACGTGGCGTCGACCGGCCGCTCACATGCCCGCCGCAGCCATTCCGGTCCCCGGCAAGTGTGAGTAGGCTCGACTGCCATGTCAGCCCGCGAGGCCACCGAGGGAACCCGCCGTAGGCCGCTGCTGACCGTACTCTTCTGGTCCGGGGTCGGGCTGGCTCCGCTGGCCGCCCTGTTGCTCCTGGTGGGGCAGGGCAACGGGCCGCTCCGGATCGCGGCGGTGCTCGCCGTGCTGGCGGTCGTACTCATCGGATTGTCGATCACGTTGCGCGGCGACTCGGAGGGCGTCCGGCTGGACATCGAGGAGACCCTCGCCGAGGAACTCGACGACCTTCGGGGCGAGTTGCGCAACGACATCGCCACCGCCGCCCGGGCCACGCACAAGGCGTTCGGCGAGAAGCTGGCGGTCGTGCAGGGCAACGTCGAGGCGCTGCGTGGCCAGATCGAGACTTTCCGGGCCACTGCCGCCGCGCCGGGCGGCTCCGCCGCCCCTGCCGGGCCGGGCACCTCCGCCTCCGTCATGGCGGGCACCACCCCCGCCTCCACCAAATCGGGCAGGTCTTCCGCCTCTGCGGTGTCGGGCAGGTCTTCCGCCGCTGCCGTGTCCGGCGCCGGGGCCGGTCCGGCCGTTGGTGACGCACCGGTGGCCGGCGGTCCGGCTCGGTCCCACGCCTCGACTCATTCACACGCCTCGACTCATTCACACGCCGCGGACCAGAGCGACAACACCGGCGAGTTCCACGGCCGCCCCGGTGGCGGATACCGGGACGGCGGCCACCAGGGGAGTGACTATCCCGACGGCGACCGGCCCGGGGCGGGGCGGCGGCGGTACGACCGGGACGACGGCGCACCGGGCGAGTCCGGGCAGTACGGCCGCTCGTGGTCGCAGGGCGCGCGAACGCACCGGGGCGGTCCGGCGGGAATGCCCGGCGGCCCCGGTGGGGTGTCCGGACCGCCGCTCGGCCGAGGCGTCGTCCGGCACACCGAGACCGTGCAGGTGACCACCCGGCAGACCATCGTCGGCGGACACGAAGACGATCATGGCCACGGTTACGACGGCGGAACCTACGGTGCAGCCGGCTACGGCGGCGGCGTCCATTCGGGCGGCTACGGGGACGGCGCCCCTTCGGGCGGCTATGGCGGCGGCGCCCATTCGAGCGGCCATGGCGGCGGAACCCACGGTGGCGGTGGCCGGGCCGGCGGCTACGGCGCCGGAACCATTGGCGGCGGCGTACACGGCGGCGGCTCGGCCGGGACCTACGGCGGCGCCGGCTCGGGCGGCGGGACCTACGGCGGCGGGACCTACGGCGGTGCCGGTTCCGGTGGCGGGACCTACGGCGGTGGCACCTACAGCGGTGCCGGTTCGGGGGACGGGACCTACGACGGCGGGACCTACGGCGGCGCGGCAGCACACGGTGCCGATGCGGGCGGTGGCACCTACGGCGGTGGCACTTACGGCGGTGGCACGTACGGCGGTCGCCGGGAGTCGGACGGGCGCGACGAGGATCCGGACGACCGGCGGGCGCGGGGTCGGGGCTCCGCCGAGGCTGCCGACGAGGGGCGGGCCGGGTGGCGGTCCGGCGGCTGGCGTGGCCGTCCGGCCGACCCGGAGCCGGAGACCGGCGACCCGGCCGACGACTCGTACTGGGCCGAGCTGCGGGCCGGCGACCGCTGGGCATCCGTGCGCGACGACGACCGGGGCCGCGAGGTCCGGATGGGCGAGCGACGGGCGTCGATGCGGTCCGACGGGTCGGGTACGGAGTTGCGGGTCGAGGACCGCTGGGCGGAGATGCGCCGGGAGGAGCCGGGGCCGGACGAGGGCCGGCGGACCGGTCGCCAGTGGTCGGAGCCCGCCGACGAAGACCGACGGTACGGCGACCAGCGCGGCTCGGGCGGCTGGTCCGGTCAGGACGGTGCCCGGCACGGCGCCGGTGCCGACCTCGGTGACGGCCGGGGCTGGGAGCCCTCCGGCGGTGCCGCGGCACTGCCCGCCGCAGGGGTGGACCCGGCTTCCGTCTGGGGCCCACCCAGCCAGAAGCCGGAACCGGAGCCTGCCCGGCGGGGGCGGCGGCACCGCGACGACGAAGAGTACGGCTACCCGCCGTTGGACGAGGCACCCCGGGCCGGCGGTACCCGCCGTTCCGGGTACGGCTACTCCGCCGACGGCGACTGGCGTTGACCGGTCACCTGCCCCACCGGTTACCTGCCGATGGCGCCGACAGCTACTTGTCGATGTCGCCGACGACGAAGAACATCGAGCCCAGGATCGCGATCAGGTCCGGCACCAGGCAGCCGGGGAGCAGCGTGGCCAGGGCCTGCACGTTGGCGTACGAGGCGGTGCGCAGCTTCATCCGCCACGGCGTCTTGTCACCCCGGGATACCAGGTAGTAGCCGTTGATCCCGAGCGGGTTCTCGGTCCAGGCGTAGGTGTGCCCCTCCGGGGCCTTCACCACCTTGGGCAGCCGCACGTTCACCGGACCGCTGATCCGGTCGACCTGGTCCAGGCAGCGTTCCGCGAGGTCGAGTGAGACGTACACCTGGTCGAGCAGGATCTCGAACCGGGAGTGGCAGTCACCGGCGCTGCGGGTGACCACCGGCACCTCCAGCGCCCCGTACGCCAGGTAGGGCTCGTCCCGGCGCAGGTCGAAGTCGAGCCCGGAGGCCCGGGCTACCGGTCCGGAGGCGCCGTACGCGGCCGCGTCGGCGGCGGAGAGCACCCCGACCCCGACGGTACGGGCCAGGAAGATCTCGTTGCGCCGGATCACGTTGTCCAGGTCCGGCAGGCGGCGGCGTACCTCGCCGATCGCCGTCCTGGCCCGTCGGGTCCAGCCGGCCGGCACCTCTTCCTTGAGCCCGCCGACCCGGTTGAACATGTAGTGGATCCGGCCGCCGGAGACCTCCTCCAGCACCGCCTGGAGGGTTTCGCGTTCCCGAAACGCGTAGAACATCGGGGTGATGGCGCCGATCTCCAGCGGGTAGGAGCCGAGGAACATCAGGTGGTTGAGCACCCGGTTCAGTTCGGCGAGGGCGGTACGCAGCCAGACGGCCCGCTCCGGCACCTCCATCCCCATCATCCGCTCGACGGCGAGCACCACGCCGAGTTCGTTGGAGAACGCCGACAGCCAGTCGTGCCTGTTGGCCAGCACGATGATCTGCCGGTAGTCGCGTACCTCGAAGAGCTTCTCGGCGCCCCGGTGCATGTAGCCGACGATCGGCTCGCAGGAGATCACCCGCTCGCCGTCGAGCACCAGCTTGAGCCGGAGTACGCCGTGGGTCGACGGATGCTGCGGCCCGATGTTCAGCACCATGTCGGCGGTGTCCAGGCCCGCCCCGGTGCCGACGGTCAGCTCCCGCAGCGCGCCGGTGTCGGCAGTCATGTCCGCCATCGTGCCACGATCCGCCGGAACGCATCGCCGAGGCGGACACCGGAGTAGGACGGAGGAAGGACGCGCCCCAGGCGATCGAGGGCCGGTTTCGTCGCGGTCGACCGGTCGCCCTCGGTGGACGACCGCGAGCGACCGGGCGGTCATCGCGCGGGTTGCCCCGGCGCCGGTGCACCGGATTCTCCGCCGAGCCATCCGGTGGGGCCCGGGTCGACGCCGACCGGTTGGAGCAGCCACCAGTGGCCGCCGAGACCGGCCGGGTCGGTGAGTTCGGCCGCGGCGGAGGCCCGCGCCAACGCCCGGACGTAGCCGGCCGGGTCGGTGGAGGCCATCGCCAGCGCGGGTCGCCGCCCGTCGGCTCCGAGCGCCCGCAGCGCGGTGCGCTGTTCGACCAGGGTGTACGGCAGTCCGGCCAGCGCCGTACCGGCCGCCGCCACCGAGTCCATCGCGACATGTGCGGTCAGGTCGCAGCTGCCGTCCGGTACCGGGTAGACCTGACGGCCGGAGCGGAACCCGGTCAGCGTGCCGTGCACCGGGCGGTCGTCCCGCAGGTGTCCGTAGTCGACGGCGAGCGCCAATCCCCGGTGCAGGCTGCCGACCGCCTCCGCCCAGGCGGTGTCCCGGGGCAGCCCGATCTCGGCCCGGATCGGGGACGGTTGCACCCGGTCCGGGGGCGGCTCGATCCGGTCCGGCGAGGGCTGGTCCGGAGGAGACTCGTCCGTCGATGTCGGCCACCAGCGGGCCAGCCAGTCCGCCTCGGCCGGGTCGAGCGGGCCGCCGGGCGACTCCGCGCCGGTGGCCGGGTCCACGAGTACCCGTCGCCAGCCGGCCCGGCCGGATTCCGCCACGTCCAGCGGTACGTTGTCCAGCCACTCGGTCGCGATCAGCAGGCCGACGACCCGCTCCGGCAGGTCCGAGCGCCAATTGATCGGCTCCGGCAGCGAGTCGGGTCGCGGGGCGAGTTCGACCGCGGTCAGCCGGAGCCGGGCGGCGAGTTCCGGCGGGGCGAGCCGGGCCAGGGTGCCGAGCAGTTCCCCCCGGCCGGCGCCGACGTCGACCACGTGCAGCGGATCCGGCCGGCCCAGCGCGGCGTCGAGCCGGGCCAGCAGCCGCAGCAGGGCGCCGCCCAGCACCGGTACGGCGTGGGCGCTGGTCCGGAAGTGCGCGGCCGGCCCGGCGCCGCTGACGAAGAACCCCTGCGCGCCGTAGAGGGCGGTGGTCATCGCGGCTCGCCATCCGATCGGCACCGACCCAGGTTATGCGGCGCGCTGCTCAATCCACGCCCGGTACGGCACCGATGGCCGGGCCGATCCGGACGGCCGTCACGTCGGGACATGTCCGGGCACATCAGGGACAGGTAGCGGCATGCCGGGGTGTCCCGTGTGCCACGTCACCAACTGGGCGAAGCGGTCGTGGCAGGCGGGTGAAGGTTTTCACACCTCTTGGTCCTGAACTGGCCGGACGGCGCATACTTGCGATCGACCGGTACCACTTATCGAGGACTGGATCATTGCTATGAGCGCTTCCGCGCGCCCGCGTACCGCCGCCTCCGGCGGGACGGACCGGCCAACGGCCGCCGCCCCGAGCCGTGACCGCGCCGGCCAGGGCCAGACGCCGCCGCAGCGTCCCCGCCAGCTCACCGTCGGCGTGATCGGCGCCGGCCGGGTCGGTGCCGTGCTCGGTGCCGCGCTGGGCCGGGCCGGACACCGGGTGGTCGCCGCCTCCGGGGTCTCGACCGCCGCCCGGGACCGGATCGACCGGCTGCTGCCGGGGACCACCGTACGCCCCGCCGACGAGGTGGCCCGGGCCGCCGTCGACCTGCTGCTGATCGCCGTACCGGACGACGCGCTGGCGCCGGTGGTCGCCGGTCTGGCCGGGACCGGTGCGCTCCGGCCCGGACAGGTGGTGACACACACCTCCGGCGCGCACGGCCTCGACGTGCTCGCCCCGGCCGTGGCGGTCGGGGCACTCCCGCTGGCGCTGCACCCGGCGATGACCTTCACCGGTACCGCCGACGACCTGCACCGGCTGCCGGGCATCTCCTACGGGGTGACCGTGCCGGAGCGACTGCGGCCGTTCGCCGTCCGGCTCGTCGCCGACCTCGGCGGGGTACCGGAGTGGGTGGCCGAACCGGACCGTCCGCTCTACCATGCCGCCCTCGCGCACGGCGCGAACCATCTCGTCACGCTGGTCAACGAGGCGGTGGACCTGCTCCGCGCCGCCGGGGTGGCCCAGCCGGCGAAGGTGCTCGGCCCGCTGCTCCGGGCCGCCCTGGACAACTCGCTGCGGCTCGGCGACGCGGCGCTGACCGGGCCGGTGTCCCGGGGCGACGCCGGTACGCTCGCCCGGCACCTGGACCGGCTGGCCGTCACCGCTCCGGAGTCGGTGCCCGGCTATCTCGCGCTGGCCCGGCGTACCGCCGACCGGGCGATCGCGACCGGCCGGCTCCGCCCGGCCGACGCCGAGGTCCTGCTCGGGGTGCTGGCCGACCGGGACCGGAAGGCGCTGGCCGACCGCGACCGGAAGGCGCTGGCCGACCGGGACCGGAAGGTCGCCGCCGCGTGACCGGCGGGAAGGGGGAGCCGAGATGACCACGGTGCTGCGTACCCGGGCAGAGCTGGCGGCCGCGCGGGCGTCCCTGCCGGGGAGGCTGGCGGTGGTGATGACCATGGGCGCCCTGCACTCCGGGCACGAGGCGCTGCTGCGGGCGGCCCGGGAGCAGGCCGACACGGTGCTGGCGACGATCTTCGTGAACCCGCTCCAGTTCGGCCCGAACGAGGACTTCGACCGGTACCCCCGGACCTTCGAGGACGACCTGGCGGTCTGCCGGGGGGCCGGGGTCGGGTACGTCTTCGCCCCGTCGCGGGAGGAGCTGTATCCGGACGGCGAGCCGATGGTGCGGGTCGACCCGGGCAGCCTCGGCGAGGAGCTGGAGGGCGCCAGCCGGCCCGGCTTCTTCACCGGGGTGCTGACCGTGGTGGCGAAGCTGCTCAACCTGCTCCGGCCGGACGTGGCGCTCTTCGGCGAGAAGGACTACCAGCAGCTCACCCTGGTCCGCCGGATGGTCCGGGATCTGGAGCTGGACGTGGCGATCGTCGGTGTGCCGACCGTACGCGAGCCGGACGGGTTGGCCCTGTCCAGCCGCAACCGCTACCTCTCCACACAGGAGCGGAGCGCCGCGCTACGGCTGTCGGCGGCGCTGCGGGCCGGCAACGCCGCCGCCGGGGCCGGTCGGGGTGCCGACGCCGCCCTCGCCGCCGCATACCGCGCCTTCGGCGACGGTACGACCGGCGCCAAGCTGGACTACCTGGTGCTGACCGCCCCGGACCTGGGCCCGGCGCCGGCCACCGGCCCGGCCCGGATGCTGGTGGCCGCCCGGGTCGGCTCCACCCGGCTGATCGACAACATGCCGGTCGACCTGGCTCCGGCTCCCGACCCGGGCGACTGAGGCGTCGACCTCCCGAGACCGTCCGAGAACCCTGCCGCACGGAGGACGTACCGATGTTCCGCACCATGCTCAAGTCGAAGATCCACCGGGCCACGGTGACCCAGGCGGACCTGCACTACGTCGGCTCGGTGACCATCGACGCCGACCTGTTGGACGCCGCCGACCTGCTCCCCGGCGAGCAGGTCGCGATCGTGGACGTGACGAACGGGGCGCGGCTGGAGACGTACGTGATCGCCGGTGAGCGCGGCAGCGGGGTGATCGGCATCAACGGCGCCGCCGCGCACCTGGTGCACCCCGGCGACCTGGTCATCCTGATCTCGTACGGCCAGATGGACGACGCCGAGGCGCGGACGTACCAGCCGCGGATCGTGCACGTCGACGCGAAGAACCGGGTCATCGAGCTGGGCGCCGACCCGGCGGAAGCCGTACCCGGGATGGTCGGTGACCCGGTCCGGGGTGACCTCGTCACGACCGGCTGACCGACCCGCTCGCCCGGGGCGCCCGCCGGCACCCGGTTGCCACCCGGTCGAACCCCGCCCCCTCCCCGCTGACCAGCCTGTTCGGCGCGTCGGTCAGCCCGAGGCGACCCGCCGGGGAGATGATCTCGCCGTCCGGATGACCCCGCCGGTTAACGTAGGGTGCAGCCATCCGGACTGTTGGTCGCCCTGGGGAGGACGCGATGCGCCGTTGGATGAGCGCCCTGGCGTTGGCCGGGGCAGTCCTGCTCGGCGTCGCCGGCTGCGCGCCTCCGGACGGTACCGACGGCGACCTGACCAACGGCTGGGCTCCGGTCGGCGAGCCGGCGGTCTTCACCCCGACGGCCGAGACCTGCCACCGGGCCGACTTCTCCGAGACGGTCTACCTGTCGTCGTACGTGCCGGTGGACTGCACCGACAACCACCGGCTGGAGACCGTGCACGTGGGCACGTTCGCCGGGGCGGGCGAGGCGGAGAAGCCGCCGGCACCCGGCTCGCCGCAGTTCACCACCGCGTACGCCGAGTGCGACAGCCGGGCGCGCGGCTTCCTCGGCGCCGACTGGCGTACCGGCCGGTTGTGGCTCGGGGTGGCGGTGCCCTCCCCGAAGGGCTGGCTGGCCGGGGCCCGGTGGTTCCGTTGCGACCTCACCGAACTGTCCAATGTCGAGGAGGATGGCGAGGCGGTCAGCCGGACGGCGAGCCTGAAGGGCGCGCTGCGCGAGGCCGGGCCGTTGCGGCTGGGCTGCTACGCCACCACCGTGACCCGGACCGAGACCATCGACCGGATGCCCCCGGTGGAGTGCTCGGCCCGGCACAACACCGAGTTCGCCGGGGTGTGGCGGGCACCGGCGACGTTGAAGTACCCGACGGCGGATCGGGACTGGCAGCCCCTCTACGACGGCTGTTACAGCGTCGCGGCCCGGTTCGTCGCGGTGTCGCAGAGCACGATCCGGTTCCGTACCGGTGTCGTGGCGCTGCCCGGCGGCCGGGACGACTGGACGGCGGGGAACCGGGGCGTCCGCTGCTATCTGTGGGTCTCCGAGGGCAGGTTCACCCGCTCGCTCAAGGGTGCCGGCGCCGACGCCCTACCGATCCGGACCCGCTGAGCGCCCGCCGATCCGGCCCGCTGAGCGCGGTCGATCCCGCAGCGGAGGGTCGTTCCGTCCGGATCGGGGAGCGTCGTAGGCCACTTCTCCCGCCCCCGGGCCCCCCGACAGCCCCGGCACGGGGTTGACTGGAGCGATGCAGTTTCCGACCGTCGACCTGCCGGTGGTACCCCGGTTGCTGGCCGCGCCGGCACCCGGTTGGGTGGAGACGACCGACGTGATCGTGATCGGGTCGGGCATCGCCGGGCTCACCGCCGCGCTGCACCTGCGCGAGGCGGGGCTGCACGTCACCGTGGTGACCAAGGTCAACATCGATGACGGCTCGACCCGGTGGGCGCAGGGCGGCATAGCGGCCGTACTCGATCCGCTGGACACCCCCGCCGCGCACGCCTCGGACACCGAGCTGGCCGGGGTCGGGCTCTGCGACCCGGCGGCGGTACGGGTGCTGGTGGCGGAGGGGCCGAGCCGGCTGCGGGAGCTGATCCGGACCGGTGCCGAGTTCGACCGCAACCCGGACGGCTCGCTGATGCTCACTCGGGAGGGCGGCCACCGGGCGGACCGGATCGTGCACGCCGGCGGCGACGCGACCGGGGCCGAGGTGCAGCGGGCACTGCACGCTGCGGTCGGCCGCGACCCCTGGATCCGGCTGGTCGAGCATGCCCTGGTCCTCGACCTGCTCCGGGCCCCGGACGGCGGCTGGGCCGGTCCCGGACGGGCCTGCGGGATAACCCTGCACGTGCTCGGCGAGGGCAGTGAGGACGGGGTCGGTGCGATCCTGGCCCGGGCGGTGGTGCTGGCCACCGGCGGGATGGGGCAGATCTTCGCCGCCACCACCAATCCGGCGGTCTCCACCGGGGACGGGGTCGCCCTGGCGATGCGGGCCGGCGCCGCCGTCACCGACCTGGAGTTCGTCCAGTTCCACCCGACCGCGCTGATGGCGTCGGCCATCCCGGACAGCGACGGCGTCCCGGACAGCGACGGCGTCCCGGCCCTGGCCGCCCAGCAGCCGCTGGTCTCCGAGGCGCTGCGCGGTGAGGGCGCGTACCTGGTCGACGCGGACGGCAAGCGGTTCATGGTCGGCCAGCACGAGCTGGCCGAGCTGGCGCCCCGGGACGTGGTCGCCAAGGGAATACACGGGGTACTGCTGGCCACCGGCGCCGACCACGTCTTCCTGGACGCCCGGCACCTCGGGGCGGAGTTCCTGGCCCGGCGGTTCCCCACCATCGTCGCCTCCTGCCGCGCCGCCGGGATCGACCCGGCCGAGCAGCCGATCCCGGTCGCTCCGGCCGCGCACTACGCCTCCGGCGGGGTCCGCACCGACCTGCACGGCCGCACCTCCATCCCCGGCCTGTACGCCTGCGGCGAGGTCGCCTGCACCGGCGTGCACGGCGCCAACCGGCTGGCCAGCAACTCGCTGCTGGAGGGGCTGGTCTTCGCCCGCCGGATCGCCCAGGACATCGCCCGGGATCTGCCGGCCCAGGTCGAGCCGGTCCGGACCGGGGCGTGGCAGGGCGGCGCGGGCGCGACGATCGACCCGGCGGTGCGGCCGCGCCTGGCCAGGGCGATGACCAGGGGCGCCGGGGTGCTCCGCTCCGCCGACTCGCTGCGGGCGACCGCCGCGGAGCTGGTCACCCTCGGCGCGACCCGGGCCGCGCCGCGTACCGCGAGCTGGGAGGCGACCAACCTGATCACGGTGGCCGCGGCGCTCGTCGGTGCGGCGTACGCCCGGCAGGAGACCCGGGGCTGCCATTGGCGCGAGGACTTCTCGGAATCGCGCGACGATTGGCTCGGGCACCTGGTCGGGTCGATCGGTCCGGCGGGCAACCTCGAACAGGACTGGGAGGCACTGTGCTGACAGACTCGACCACGCGGGCGCTGCGGGACGCCGGGCTCGACCCGGTGGAGGTGGAACGCATCGTGCGGGGGGCGCTGGACGAGGACCTGGGGCCGGAGCGGCTGGACGTGACCAGCGTGGCGACGATTCCGGACGACCAGGTCGACACCGCCGACCTGGTGGCCCGGGCCGACGGGGTCGTCGCCGGACTGGCGGTGGCGGCGGCCGTCTTCGAACTGGCGGCCGGCGCGGACGTCCGGGTGCTGCCGGTGGCGACCGACGGCGCCGAGGTCGGCGTGGGGGACGTGCTGGCCACGGTGACCGGGCCGACCCGGGGGCTGCTCACCGCCGAGCGGACCGCGCTGAACCTGCTCTGCCGGATCTCCGGGGTGGCGACGCACACCCGCGCCTGGGTGGCGGCGCTGGGCGGCGGCAAGGCGACCGTGCTGGACACCCGCAAGACCACTCCCGGGCTGCGCCCGCTGGAGAAGTACGCGGTCCGGGCCGGCGGCGGCGCCAACAAGCGACTCGGGCTGTACGACGTGGCGATGATCAAGGACAACCACAAGCTGGCGGCCGGCGGTGTCGGTCCGGCGTACCGGCGGGTCCGGGAGGCGTTCCCGGCGGTGCCGATCCAGGTCGAGGTGACCACGGTGGCCGAGGCGCTGGAGGCGGTCGAGGCGGGCGCCGACTTCCTGCTCTGCGACAACATGTCCCCGGCGCTGCTGACCGAGGTGGTGGCGGCGGTGGGCGACCGGGCCGAGCTGGAGGCGACCGGCGGGCTGACCCTGGCCACCGCCGCCGAGTACGCGGCGACGGGTGTCGACTACCTCTCGGTTGGGGCGCTCACGCACTCCTCGCCTATCTTGGACATCGCACTGGACCTCCGCTCGCGCGCCGCGTAGCGGCGGGACGCGCCACGACTCGGGGTTCGGGACTGACGACATGCTGCTCTGTATCGACATCGGCAACACCAACACCGTGCTGGCGACCTTCGAGGGCGAGAAGCTGGTCCACTCCTGGCGGATCAAGACGGATGCCCGGTCCACCGCCGACGAGCTGGGGCTGAAGCTGCGCGGCCTGCTGGCCGCCGGCGCGGTGGAGGTCACCGGGGTGGCCGCCTGTTCGACGGTGCCGGCGGCGCTGCGCTCGCTGCGTACGATGCTGGCCCGGTACTACGGCGACATCCCGTACGTGATCGTCGAGCCGGGGGTGAGGACCGGGGTGCAGTTGGCGATCGACAACCCGAAGGAGGTCGGCGCCGACCGGGTGGTCAACACCCTGGCCGCGTTCACCCTCTACGGCGGGCCGTCGATCGTGGTCGACTTCGGCACCACCACCAACTTCGACGTGATCAGCGGCCGGGGCGAGTTCCTCGGCGGTGCGTTCGCGCCCGGCATCGAGATCTCCTTCGACGCGCTCGCCGCCCGGGCCGCCCAGCTGCGCAAGGTCGAGCCGGCGGTACCCCGTTCGGTGGTCGGCAAGAACACCGTCGAGTGCCTCCAGGCCGGGATGTACTTCGGTTTCGCCGGTCAGGTGGACCGGATCGTCGAGCGGATGATCGACGAGCTGGGCGAGGTCCGGGCGGTGATCGCCACCGGCGGGCTGGCGGCCCTGGTGATCGGCGAGTGTCGGACGATCACCCACCACGAGCCGATGATCACGCTGATCGGGCTGCGCATGGTCTACGACCGCAACCGCTGACCTTCCCCGCCGCGGCTGGTCGACCATGCCGGGGTTATCCGGTGCCCCGCCCCCGACCCACTTGAGTACGCTCGGGGCCGAACTCCGCCGACACGATTTCCCGAGGAAGCATGCCGTGAGCCAGCAGATCTCGAACCCCGCCGACCCCGTGGACGACCTTCCCGAGCAGATGCGGGTCCGCAGGGAGAAGCGGGACCGCATGCTCGCCGAGGGCGTCGAACCGTACCCGGTGGGATATCCGCGTACCGCGACTCTCGCCGAGATCCGGGCCCGTTACGCGGACCTTCCGACCGACACCGCCAGCGGGGACGTCGCCGCCGTCACCGGCCGGGTGATCTTCGTACGCAACACCGGCAAGCTCTGTTTCGCCACCCTGCGGGACGGCGACGGCACCGAACTCCAGGCGATGCTCTCGCTCGACCGGGTCGGGCAGGAGCGGCTCGACGCCTGGAAGCGGCTGGTCGACCTCGGCGACCACGTCGGGGTTACCGGTGAGGTGATTACCAGCCGGCGCGGGGAGCTTTCCGTGCTCGCCGATTCCTGGGCGCCGACCGCGAAGGCGCTCCGGCCGCTGCCGGTGGCGCACAAGCCGCTTAGTGAGGAGGCCCGGGTCCGGCAGCGTTATGTCGATCTGATCGTGCGCCCCCGCGCCCGGGAGATGGTACGCACCCGGGCGGCGACGCTGCGTAGTCTGCGCGATTCGCTGCACGCCCGGAGTTTCATCGAAGTTGAAACCCCCATGCTGCAACCGCTGCCGGGTGGGGCCACGGCCAGGCCATTCGTGACGCACAGCAATGCGTTAGACACGGATCTGTATCTGCGAATCGCCCCCGAGCTTTTTCTCAAGCGGGCGGCGGTCGGCGGCATCGACCGGGTCTTCGAGATCAACCGCAACTTCCGTAATGAGGGGGTCGACTCTTCGCACTCGCCCGAGTTCGCCATGCTGGAGGTGTACGAGGCGTACGGTGACTACGACACCATGGCGACCCTCACCCGTGACCTGGTGCAGGCAGCCGCGCTCGCCGCCGCCGGGTCTCACCTGGTCACCCACGCCGACGGCACCGAGTTCGACCTCGGCGGTCAGTGGCGTTCGGTGACCCTCTACGGCACCCTTTCCGAGGCGCTCGGCGAGGAGGTGACCGTCCGCACCGCAATGGCCGACCTGCTGGGATACGCGGAAAAGGTCGGTCTCGCGGTCGACCCGACGTGGGGTCCGGGCAAGCTCGCCGAGGAGCTTTTCGAGGAGCTGGTCGTCCCGACGCTGCGCCAGCCCACCTTCGTCCGGGACTACCCGGAAGAGACCAGCCCGCTGGTCCGGGCGCACCCTGACGAGGCGGGCCTGACCGCGAAATGGGACCTCTACGTGCTCGGTTTCGAGCTGGCCACCGGCTACACCGAGCTGGTCGACCCGGTGGTGCAGCGGGAGCGACTCGTGGCGCAGGCCCGGCGCTCGGCCTCCGGCGACGACGAGGCCATGCGGCTCGACGAGGACTTCCTGCGGGCCATGGAGTACGGAATGCCGCCGCTCGGGGGCATGGGAATGGGAATCGACCGGCTGCTGATGGCCCTCACGGGCCTCGGAATTCGGGAAACCATCCTCTTCCCGATGGTCCGACCCGAGTAGTGTCGCCGCACGACTTGTCGGGTAGTTTCGCCGTCCTATTGACGGAGCAAGCATCTAACGGGCTATTGTGCTCTTGTTTGCGGCGAACCTGCTCGAAAGGATAGCGACACGTGGCCAAGCAGATCATTCACAAGCTGGTCGATGACCTGGACGGCGGAGACGCGGACGAGACCGTCAAGTTCTCGCTCGACGGCGTGCAGTACGAGATCGACCTGTCGGAGAAGAACGCCGGCAAATTGCGGGAGCTATTCGCCCCGTACGTCGCCGCCGGGTCGAAGGTGGGCCGGGGTGGCGTGGTCGTCGGCGGCCGTGCCGCACGGGGGCGGGGTGGCGCGACCGCCGACCGCGAGCAGAACAAGGCGATCCGGGCCTGGGCCAAGAAGGAAGGCAAGGACATCTCCGACCGCGGGCGGATCCCGCAGGAGATCGTTGACGAGTACCACGCCAAGGCGGGCCGCTAGCGGCCGGCGCTTCCGTGGTCCCCGCGCGGGATGGGTGGACGATCAGTCCCCCATCCCGCGCATTTCTGTGTGCTGTGGGCAAGTATGAGAGGATTAGGGCGAGTGTCCGCTTCGTCGGCCGGTCGTCGAGCCGGATCACCGACCGGGGCCCGGTCGCCTCGGTCGCCTCGGTCTTCGAGTTCGACGGGTCGGTGATCCCGGTCGCTTCCCGCCCGCCGCGCAACCGCCGGTGGCGAGGTGTCGTCCGCGCGGCCGTCGCCGTCGGGAGCGATCTGTCGGTCCCGGGAACAACCTGACGGCCCAGGCGTTGTCCACAACCAGTGGACGAAGTTGTCCACAGCCTGTGGATGACGCGGGGCCGCGTCGTCCGGACGGAGGCTCGAATTTCGCTCTGCGCGTACAGCGGACGGTCCGGGAAGCATCGCTGAGCGTGGACTGTTGGTAAAAACGTCGCGTACCTGGCTCATTCCGGGAACACACGACCTCAGGAGAGTCGGCTCGCGGCGATAGAGTAAGGGAGCACGGACGTCCGCCCCGGATGTCCGGGTGGTGGCCCCGCCACGATGCTTGGACCATCAAGATCGAGTGCGCACGGCACGTGAGGAGCACGAGGGCATGTTCGAGCGGTTCACCGACCGAGCGCGGCGGGTTGTCGTCCTGGCTCAGGAAGAAGCCCGGATGCTCAACCACAACTACATCGGTACGGAGCACATCCTGTTGGGTCTCATCCATGAGGGTGAGGGCGTCGCGGCGAAGGCCCTGGAGAGTCTGGGGATCTCGCTGGAGGGCGTCCGCCAGCAGGTGGAGGAGATCATTGGCCAGGGCCAGCAGGCGCCGAGCGGGCACATCCCGTTCACGCCGCGGGCCAAGAAGGTGCTGGAGCTGTCGCTGCGCGAGGCGTTGCAGCTCGGGCACAACTACATCGGTACGGAGCACATCCTGCTCGGCCTGATCCGTGAGGGCGAGGGCGTCGCCGCCCAGGTGCTGGTCAAGCTCGGCGCCGACCTGAACCGGGTCCGTCAGCAGGTGATCCAGCTCCTCTCCGGCTACCAGGGCAAGGAGCCGGCCGCGGCCGGTACCGCGCCGGGTGAGGCCGCGCCGTCGACCAGTCTGGTGCTGGACCAGTTCGGCCGGAACCTGACCCAGGCCGCCCGGGAGGGCAAGCTCGACCCGGTCATCGGTCGGGAGAAGGAGATCGAGCGGGTGATGCAGGTGCTCTCCCGCCGTACCAAGAACAACCCGGTCCTGATCGGCGAGCCCGGGGTCGGCAAGACCGCGGTGGTCGAGGGGCTTTCCCAGCGGATCATCAAGGGCGAGGTGCCGGAGACGCTGAAGGACAAGCAGCTCTACACGCTTGACCTGGGCGCGCTGGTCGCCGGTTCGCGATACCGCGGTGACTTCGAGGAGCGCCTGAAGAAGGTTCTCAAGGAGATCCGCACCCGCGGCGACATCATCCTGTTCATCGACGAGATCCACACCCTGGTGGGTGCGGGTGCCGCCGAGGGTGCGATCGACGCGGCGAGCATCCTGAAGCCGATGCTGGCCCGTGGCGAGCTGCAGACCATCGGCGCGACGACGCTGGACGAGTACCGCAAGCACCTGGAGAAGGACGCCGCCCTGGAGCGGCGGTTCCAGCCGATCCAGGTGGGTGAGCCGTCGCTGACGCACACCATCGAAATACTGAAGGGCCTGCGGGATCGCTACGAGGCGCACCACCGGGTGAGCATCACCGACGCGGCGTTGGTCGCGGCGGCGACGTTGGCCGACCGGTACATCTCCGACCGGTTCCTGCCCGACAAGGCGATCGACCTGATCGACGAGGCCGGTGCGCGGATGCGGATCCGTCGGATGACGGCGCCGCCGGACCTGCGTGACTTCGACGAGCGGATCGCCCAGGTGCGCCGGGACAAGGAATCCGCGATCGACGC
Organism: Plantactinospora sp. B6F1; assembly: GCF_040120695.1. Lineage (NCBI taxonomy): Bacteria > Bacillati > Actinomycetota > Actinomycetes > Micromonosporales > Micromonosporaceae > Plantactinospora > Plantactinospora sp. B6F1. Next base: position 49,357 of record NZ_JBEEAC010000035.1, read on the forward strand.
GCAGGACTTCGAGCGGGCCGCGCAGTTGCGGGACAAGGAGAAGCAGCTCCTTGGTCAGAAGGCGCAGCGGGAGAAGGAGTGGAAGGCCGGCGACCTGGACGTGGTTTCCGAGGTCGACGACGAGCAGATCGCCGAGGTGCTGGCGAACTGGACCGGTATCCCGGTCTACAAGCTGACCGAGGAGGAGACCTCCCGGCTGCTGCGTATGGAGGACGAGCTGCACAAGCGGGTCGTCGGCCAGGAGGACGCGGTCCGGGCGGTGTCGAAGGCGATCCGGCGTACCCGGGCCGGTCTGAAGGACCCGAAGCGGCCGTCCGGCTCGTTCATCTTCGCCGGTCCGTCCGGTGTCGGTAAGACCGAGCTGTCCAAGGCACTGGCGGAGTTCCTCTTCGGTAGCGAGGACGCGCTGATCCAGCTGGACATGTCCGAGTTCCACGACCGGTACACGGTGTCGCGGCTGGTCGGGGCGCCTCCCGGTTACGTCGGTTACGACGAGGGTGGCCAGCTGACCGAGAAGGTGCGGCGCCGGCCGTTCTCGGTGGTCCTGTTCGACGAGATCGAGAAGGCTCACCCGGACGTGTTCAACACCCTGCTCCAGATTCTGGAGGACGGGCGGTTGACCGACGGTCAGGGCCGGATCGTGGACTTCAAGAACACGGTCATCATCCTGACCACCAACCTGGGTACCAGGGACGTGGCCAAGGCGGTCTCGATGGGCTTCCAGGCCTCGGAGGATTCCGACTCGAACTACGAGCGGATGAAGCAGAAGGTCAACGACGAGCTGAAGCAGCACTTCCGGCCGGAGTTCCTCAACCGGATCGACGACACGATCGTGTTCCACCAGCTCAACCAGACCGAGATCCTCTCGATCGTGGACATCATGATCCAGCGGATCGAGACCCAGCTCCGTAACAAGGACATGGGCCTCGAGCTGACCGACAACGCCAAGAAGTACCTGGCGAAGAAGGGCTTCGACCCGGTGCTGGGCGCCCGGCCGCTGCGTCGGACGATCCAGCGCGACATCGAGGACAACCTGTCCGAGCGGATCCTGTTCAACGAGTTGACCCCGGGGCAGATCGTCGTCGTCGACTGCGAGGGCGACCCCGACAACACCGACAAGTCCAAGCTGGTCTTCCGCGGCGCGGAGAAGCCGGTCCCGGTGCCCGACGCGGTGCCGGCCGACCTCGGCAACACCGCCGCGGCCGGCGCGGACGAGTAGGCGGCGGCTCGGTAACAGACGGTTCGGCCCGGTGGCAGTCGCCACCGGGCCGAATTCGTTCGTGCGGAACGGGGGCTATCCGTCGGTGCCCTCGCCGGCCAGCACGCAGGTGTCGTCGACCATCTCGACCAGGCCGTCCTCGATAAGCCCGGCCAGCGCCCGGGAGCGTTGCAGGTCGTCCGACCAGACCAGATCCAGCCGGGCCCGGGGCACCGGGCCGGTAGCCTCCCGGAGTACGGCCAGCAGCTTGCCCCGGACCTGCCGGTCAGTGCCGGCGTACCGCTGTGGGCGGCGGGTCGGGCCGGACGGCGCGGTACGCCCCGACGCCCGCCACGCGCACCGGGCGGCCAGCGGACAGTCGACACACCGGGGTGCCCGGGCGGTGCAGACCAGCGCCCCCAGCTCCATGAACGCGGCGCTGGCCCGGGCGGCCCGCTCCGGTACCGCCGGCAGCAGTGCCTCGGTGGCGACCAGGTCGGCGGGACGGGTCGCCGGCCCCGCGTCCGGTTCCCCGGCAACGGCCCGGGCCACCAGCCGGCGTACGTTCGTGTCCACCACCGGATGCCGCTGGCCGTACGCGAACGCCGCTACCGCCCGGGCGGTGTAGTCGCCGACGCCGGGCAGCGCCAGCAACTCCTCCAGGGTGGATGGCACCTCCCCGCCATGTCGCCGCAGTACGGCCGCCGCACACTCGTGCAGCCGCAGCGCCCGTCGGGGATAGCCGAGCCGCCCCCACATCCGGATCGCCTCGGCCGGAGTGTCGGCGGCCAGGTCGGCCGGTGCGGGCCACCGGGCGAGCCAGGCCCGCCAGGCGGGAAGTACCCGCACCACCGGGGTCTGCTGCAGCATGACCTCGCTGACCAGGATCGGCCACGCCCCGATGCCGGGCTCTCGCCAGGGCAGGTCGCGGGCGTTCTCGTCGTACCACCGGATGGCGTCGGCGGCGAGTGGTGTAGTCGACATGGCGCCGTCGATCCTGTCATGCCGGCCGGGCGCCCGGTCGCGGCCGGGCGTCCCGGAGCGTGGGCCGGAGGCCGGGTCGGGTCCCGGACGGGGTGGACGATCCGGCAGACTGCCCGGATGAACGAGCTCGCGATCACCGTCATCGGTCCGGACCGGCCCGGCATCGTGGCCGACGTGACGGAGGCGCTGGCCCAGGTCGGGGCCAACCTGACCGACTCGACCATGACCCGGTTGCGCGGGCACTTCGCGATGACGTTGATCTGCGTCGGCCCGTCCGGTGCCGAGGCGGAGGCGGCGCTCGCCCCGGTCGTCGGAAACGGCCCGCTGGTGGCGACGGTTCGCCCGGTCGGCGCCGAAGCGACGAGTACGCCGCTCGGCGAGCCGTACCTGATGGCCGTGCACGGGGCCGATCGGCTCGGCATCGTCGCCGCGCTGACCCGGGTGATCGCCGAGGCCGGCGGCAACGTCACCGACCTGACCACCCGGCTGACCGGGCCGCTCTACGTCCTCCTCGCCGAGGTGGAGTTGCGGCCGGGCGCGGCCGACGGGATTGCCGCCCGGCTGGCCGAGGTGGCCGCCGGGCTGGACGTGGAGGTCACCCTGCGGCGAGCCGACTCGGACCTGCTGTGACCGGGAAGGACGGTTCCGGGATGGTCGAGGAGTGCGACCTGGGCGACTGGACCCCCGAGCTGCTCGGTGACCCGGGCCGGGTACGCCCGGTGGTGACCGCGCCGGCCGGGGTGCTGAGCCGGGCAGGTGTCACCGTGGACCCGTGCGACGACGAGGTGGTCCGACTCGCCGCCGACCTGGTGGCCACGATGCGGGTCTCGCCCGGCTGCGTGGGCCTGGCCGCACCGCAGATCGGGATCGGCGCCCGGGTCTTCGCGGTGGACGTGACCGGGCATCCCAAGACCGTCACCTCGCACGGCACCTTCGTGCTCTGCAACGCCGAGATCGTCGAGGCGAGCCGATGGCGGCCGGGGCGGGAGGGCTGCATGTCGGTCCCCGACCTGACCGGTGACGTGAAGCGGGCCAGCCGGGTGGTGGTGCGCGGGGTCCTGCCCGGCACCGGCGCGGCCGTCCGGGTGGTCACCGACGGCTTCGAGGCCCGGGCGCTTCAGCACGAGATCGACCACTGCGCGGGCCGGCTGTTCCTGGACCGGGTGGCCGGCGCGCACGCCGTCTACCAGCGCAAGGTCTATCTGTGAGCTGCGGCGCGGATACACCGGGCCGGGGCCCCGGCGCGTCGCGGGGGTCAGGGCCACGCGTGCCGATACGGTGAAACCATTATGCGTCTGACGGTTGGCCCCCTGCCGCCCGCCGTGTATTGGCGGCGTCGAGCCGTCGTGCTCGGCGCTCTGCTGCTCTTCCTGATCGTGCTGCTCTACTCCTGCATCAACACGGGCGGGGCGGACGACTCCGGAGGGGACAAGACCGCCGATCCCGGGCCGTCCCCGACGCTCACCCCGCACGTGGATCCTTCCGCGTCCGGCCCTCCCGACTCGGGTGCTCCGGAGCCGGGTGGTCCGGGCGGTGAGGAGCCGTCCGACCCGCCCGCGGACGACGGAGGGTCGGTCGAGCCGGCGGGTGGCGGTGAGGTGCCACCGGCGCCGCCGCCGGTCGCCAACGAGTGCACCGACCAGGAGATTTCGGTGATTCCGGTGCCCTCGCGGACCTCGGCCCAGCGGGGGCAGCCGATCGACCTGCGACTCAGGATCAAGAACGTCTCCGACCGGACCTGCAACCGGGACGTCGGCGCAGACCTCCAGGAGCTGTACATCAAGTCCGGCGCCCGGAAGGTCTGGTCGTCGGACGTGTGCAGCGAGGTCCGCTCCAACGACGTCCGGGCGTTCCCGCCCAACCACGAGAACGAATACAGGGTCTCCTGGAACGGGCGGGAGAGCTCCAGGTGCAGCAACCAGCTCGCCGCCGGGCCCTATCCGGCGGCCGGCACTTACCAGCTCTTCGGCCGGCTCGGCAACAAGCACAGCGAGCCGGTCCGGATCACCATCACCGGCTGACCGACGGCACCGTCCGGTCGCCACCGGACCGGACCGGACCGCCGGTCGCCGCCGGCCCCGCCCGCCGGTCGCCGCCGGTCGCGGTCAGCCGACTCCGAAGATCGGGGCTGGCCGACGCCGCCGGTCGGGTCAGACGTAGCGCTCCAGGATCGACGCCTCGGCGAGCCGGGACAACCCTTCCCGTACGCCCCTGGCGCGGGCGTCGCCGACCCCGTCGACGGCCTGCAGATCCTCCACGGTGGCGCCGAGCAGCCGTTGCAGGCTGCCGAAGTGGCCGACGAGCCGGTCGACCACCAGCCCGGGCAGCCGGGGCACCTTGGCGAGCAGCCGGAAACCGCGCGGGCTGACCGCCGCGTCCAGCGCGTCGGAGGCACCCGGATAGCCGATCGCCTTGGCGACCGCGACCAGGTCGATCAGCTCGGTGGCGGTGAGCAGGTCCAGCTCGACCAGCGCCTCGTCGAGGGTCCGCGCCTTGCGGCCGGTCGGCAGGTAGTCGCGGATCACCAGGGTCCGGTCGGCGTCCACCCCGGCCATCAGCTCGTCGAGTTGGAGGGCGAGCAGCCGGCCGTCGGTGCCCAGCTCCACCACGTAGCCGGCGATCTCGTCGGCGATCCGGCGGACCATCTCCAGCCGCTGCACCACGGCGACCGCGTCCCGTACGGTGACCAGATCCTCGATCTCCAGCGCGGAGAGGGTGCCGGAGACCTCGTCGAGGCGCAGCTTGTAACGCTCCAGGGTGGCCAGTGCCTGGTTGGCCCGGGACAGGATCGCGGCCGAGTCGTCCAGCACGTGCCGCTGGCCGTTGACGTAGAGGCTGATGATCCGCATCGACTGGCTGACCGAGATCACCGGGAAGCCGGTCTGCCGGGCGACCCGCTCGGCGGTGCGGTGCCGGGTGCCGGACTCCTCGGTCGGGATTGTGGGGTCGGGCATCAGGTGCACGGCGGCCCGGACGATCCGGGTGCCGTCGCTGGAGAGCACGACGGCGCCGTCCATCTTGCACAGTTCGCGGACCCGGGTGGCGGAGAACTCGACGTCGAGCGGGAAGCCGCCGGTGCAGAGCGTCTCGACGACCCGGTCGTAGCCGAGCACTATCAGGGCACCCGTGCGGCCGCGCAGGATGCGCTCCAGCCCGTCCCGCAGCGCCGTGCCCGGCGCCATCAGCGCCAGGTTGGCCCGCAACGGGTCACCCGTCGGCCCCGTCGCGTTCATGGTCATGCCGACGCCGATGGGACGGGCCGAGGTGCCGGCGCTGGTACGGACAGGAGAAGCCGCGCTGGCGGTTCGGTTCGCGTCGCGGTCGATCGGCACTCGGACATTCTACGGACCGCCCTGCGTTCGGTGCTGTCGCGGTTACTGTGACGTGCCACTGTGCCTGCTTCCTCCCATCGGCGTGCCGTTCGGTTCCGTCCGGGGCCGGCCGGGTTAGTGTCCAGTTTGTAGCTGATTGGCGAGCCCTGCGAGGCGTCGCCGTTCGCCCGGCCGCAGGTGGCAACGGCCGTAAGCATGCCATGCCCCGGCCAACAGCAGCCCGATGTGACCGTATGGTTACTCAGCCGACACCCGCGCCACGGACTGCAGCGCCGATCGGACGTCGGTGACTTCCATCACCCGCATGTTCTCCGGGGTCACTCCGCTGGCGCCCGGCCCGCAGCCGGTCGGCACGAGGGCGTACTTGAAGCCGAGCCGGGCCGCCTCCGCCAGCCGGCGCGGCACCGCGGCGACCCTGCGCACCTCACCGGTCAGCCCCACCTCGCCGATCGCCACCAGATCCGGTGCGATGGCCAGGTTGAGCCCGCCGGAGGCGACCGCCAGCGCGACGGCGAGGTCGGCGGCCGGCTCGACCACCCGGATCCCGCCGACGGTGGCGGCGAAGACCTCCCGGTCGTGCAGGGTCAGCCGCTCCGTCCGGCGCTGCAGCACCGCCAGCACCATCGCCAACCGGGCGCTGTCCAACCCGGAGACGGTCCGCCGGGGAGACCCGGCCACCGTCGCGCCGATCAGCGCCTGGACCTCGGTGACCAGCGCCCGCCGGCCCTCCATCGCGACCGTCACGCAGGTGCCGGGGACCGGGTCGGCGGAGCGGGTCAGGAACAGCCCGGAGGGGTCGGCGAGGCTGCTGATCCCGCCCTCGTGCATCTCGAAGCAGCCGACCTCGTCGGCGGTGCCGAACCGGTTCTTCACGCCGCGCACCATCCGCAGCGAGGAGTGCTTGTCGCCCTCGAAGTGCAGCACCACGTCGACCAGGTGCTCCAGCACCCGGGGGCCGGCCACCTGGCCGTCCTTGGTGACGTGCCCGACGAGTACGGTCGCGATGCCCCGCTCCTTGGCGACCGCTACCAGGGCGGCGGTGACCGCCCGGACCTGGGTGACCCCGCCCGGCACCCCCTCGGTGCCCGGGGTGGAGACGGTCTGCACCGAATCCAGCACCAGCAGGCCCGGCTTGACCGCGTCGAGGTGGCCGAGGACGGCGGAGAGGTCGTTCTCGGCGGCCAGATAGAGCCGGTCGTGCAGGGTGCCCATCCGCTCGGCCCGCAGCCGGACCTGGCTCACCGACTCCTCGCCGCTGACCACCAGAGACGGGCTGCCGGCACCGGCCGCCCACTGCTGGGCGACGTCGAGCAGCAGGGTCGACTTGCCGACGCCGGGCTCGCCGGCGAGCAGCACCACCGCGCCGGGCACCAGGCCGCCGCCGAGGACCCGATCCAGCTCGGGCACGCCGGTGGGGCGGGCCCGGGCCGGGGCGGCGCTGATCGTGGCGATCGGCCGGGCCGGCTCGGCGGGTGCCCGGGAACTCACCACCCGGCCGGAGACGGTGGGGCCGGTGAGCGTCGACTCGACGACGGCGCCCCACTCGCCGCACTCCGGGCATCGGCCGACCCACTTGGGCGGCTGGTGCCCGCAGGCGTCGCACTCGTAGGCGGGGCGGGGGTCGCGGCTCGCGGCGCGACCGCGCCCGGTGGCGGCGCGGGGCGTGGCTCGGCTGGTCGTCACCCGAGCACGCTAACGAATCGGTACGACGGAACCGGCTGCACCCGGCCGGGTCGGCTGCGGCCTACCCGTGCTCTTCCTCACCGACGACCGGCGTACCGACCGGGGCCGGGGTCACCGGCACCGCGACCGGGGCCCGAGCCGACACCTGGGTGCCGCCGAAGTCGAAGACCAGCTCGATGTCGGTGCCGGTCAACAGCGGCTCGGTCAGCCCGGAGAGCTGGAGCCAGCTTCCGGTGGTCTCGTTCAGCACCACGAACCCGCCGGCCGGGATCCGGATCTCGGCCGGCAGCGTCGGGGACGCCGTGGGCGACGCGGTGCCGGCACCCTCGGTCGGGGTCGCCGTCGGCGAACCGTCCGGGGCCGGGCTCCCCGAGGCCTCCGGGGAGGGGCCGCGGGTGGTGGTCGGCGACGGGCTCGCCGAGACGGTGCCGCCCGGGGTCGGCGCGACCGAGGCACCGGCCAGCACCACCGCACGGGCACCGGGGGAGCTGACCCGCACCGTGACGGTCTCGCCGGAGTCGTTGAAGAGGGCGACGTTCATCGGCGCGTCCGCGCCGGCCGGATAGCCCTGGATGCCCGGGTAGTCGACCGACAGGTTGCGGACCTTGAAGGTGTTGTCGGCCGACTGCGCGTTGGTGCCGACGCTGGTGGGCACCTTGGCGGCGGTCTCGGCGAGCTGACCCGCGCCACACCCGGACAGCAGCAGGGTGGCGGCGGTCGCCGTACCGGCCAGCACCGCGGCGGCTCGCCGAGCCCCCCTGATCGAGCGCGTCACCTGGTCCTCCTTCGTGCGATCCCGGTCGCCGTCGCGATCCGGCGGAACGGGCATGGTGGCCGTACCCGGGCCCAACGGCCTCCAGGGTAGTGGGCGGTGATCGGCTCCCGTACGCCGACCCGGTAACCCGGCGGGGTCCGATCGGGCGGTACCGGCTGGTGGAGAGCGGGGTCAGACCACCCGGCCAGTGGTCACCAGCAGCACGACATCGATCAGCGCGACGAGCATGACGGCCCGGAAGACGGCCACCGGGCGGTCGCCCCGGGCGGCGGCGGCCCGGCCGGCGTACCAGCCGAGCGCCGGGACCACGGCGGCGACCGCGACCGCGGCCAGGCCGGCCCAGGACGGCGGTCCGGGGGGCCCGACCACCAGGGTCGTGGTGGCCGCGAGTAGCAGGCCGGCGGCGGCCAGCCGGGAGCCGGCCGGGCCGAGCCGGTGCGGCAGGCCGCGTACCCCGGTCCGCTCGTCGTCGGCCAGGTCCGGCAGCACGTTGGCGAAGTGCGCCCCGGCGCCGAGCAGAGCGCCCGCCGCGACCAGCCAGGCTGGCGGTGTCGGCCCGCCCGGCAGCCCGAGTACGACGACGGCCGGCAACGCCCCGAACGAGACCGCGTACGGCAGCACCGAGAACGGGGTGGACTTCAGCGGCCAGTTGTAGAGCAGCGCGGAGACCAGGGCGAGGACGACCGCCCCGGCGGCGGCGAGGTTGAGGGTCAGCGCGGGCAGCGGGGTGAGTACGGCCGCGAGCGCGCCTGCCGTGCCGACCAGCCGCCGGCTGACGATGCCGCTGGCCACCGGCTTGTCCCGCCGGCCGACCGCGGTGTCCCGGTCGGCGTCGAGCCGGTCGTTGATCCAGCCGACGGCGAGCTGGCTGGCCAGCACGGAGAGGGCCACCGCCGCGACGCCGCCGGGCGAGTGGCCGACCCCCCAGGCGAGCAGGGCCGAGACGGTGGTCACCGCGACCGCCGGCTCGGGGTGGCTCGCCCGGACCAGCCCTAACACCACATGCGACATATGGGAAGTCTGGTTGTTACCGCTCGGTCGTGCCAGGCTCGATCGCATGCGGACAGCGCGGACCCGACCCGACGCCGGGACCACCGCGCCCGGCGTCCGGGCCCGACCGGCCCGCAACGACCCCCGGCAGTACGACGACCTCGCCGCCGAGTGGTGGCGGCCGGACGGCGCCTTCGCGATGCTGCACTGGCTGGCCGAGGCGCGGGCCGCGCTGGTGCCGCCGGCCGCCCGGCCGGGGGCGGTCCTGGTCGACCTCGGCTGCGGCGCCGGGCTGCTCGCCCCCCGGGTGGCCGACAGGGGATACCGGCACGTCGGGGTGGACCTGGTCCGCTCGGCGCTCGACCAGGCCGCCGCGCACGGGGTCGTTCCGGTGCGCGGGGACGTCGGGGCGGTGCCGCTGGCCGACGGCTGTGCGGACGTGGTGGCCGCCGGTGAGGTGCTGGAGCACGTACCGGACTGGCGGCGGGTGGTGGCCGAGGCGGCCCGGCTGCTCCGGCCCGGCGGCACGCTGGTGCTGGACACCCTCAACGCCACCGCGTTGAGCCGGCTGCTGGCGGTACGGGTGGCCGAACTCTTCCCCGGGGTGCCCCGAGGGATCCACGACCCCCGGCTCTTCGTCGACGCCGGGGAGCTGGTCGGCGAGTGCGCCCGGTACGGGATCGCGCTGCGGATCCGGGGCATCCGGCCGGAGGCCTGGGGCACGGCACGCTGGCTGCTGCGTCGGGCCGTCCGACGCTCGGGTCCGGCCGGGGACGGGCGGACCGGAGCCCCGGCCCCGCCACGGATCGTGCCGACCTGGTCGGCGGCGGTGCTCTACCAGGGGTGGGGCACCCGGCAGTTCCGCCCAGACAGAGGAGCCGACACCATGCCGACAACCAGCACCACGCGCGACCGAGCTTCCCTCCCCGCGGCGGAAGCCGGGAACCTCCCGGGTGATTCTTGATGACGATGGACGCGCTCGCCGCGGCCCGCCGGGTGGCGCCGAGATTCGCCGCCCGGGCGGCCGAACACGACCGGGACGGCACGTTCCCGGTGGAGGACTTCGCCGACCTGCGGTCGGCCGGGCTCCTCGGGTTGATGGTTCCGCCCGAGCTGGGCGGGCTGGGGGCCAGCTTCGCCGGGTACGCGGCGGTCGCCACCGAGCTGGCCCGGGGCAACGGCGCCACGGCGCTGGTGTTCAACATGCACGCCTCGGTGACCGGCGCGCTCGGCGCGCTGACCGAGGAGCTGGCCGAGGCGCTCGGCGTACCGGCCGAGGCGCTGGCGGCCCGGGACCGGCTGCTCGCCGGGGCGGCGGCCGGCGCCTGGTACGCGGTGGCGATGAGCGAGCGCGGCGCCGGTTCCCGACTGTCGAAGCTGACCACGACGTACGAGCCGGTGGACGGCGGCTACCACATCAAGGGCGCCAAGACCTTCTGCTCCGGCGCCGGGCATGCCGACGCCTACCTGGTGGCCGCCCGGAGCATCGCCGACCAGTCGGTGGTGTCGCAGTTCCTGGTTCCGGCCGGGCCGGACGGGCTGCACGTGGAGCCGACCTGGGACTCGCTCGGGATGCGGGCCACCGCCTCGCACGACCTGCACCTGGACGTGACGGTGCCGGCCGACCGGCTGCTCGGCGGCGTGGAGGGGCTTGCCCTGGTGGTCGCCCAGCTCATGCCGCACTGGCTGGTGGCCAGCTACGCGGCCGTCTACGTCGGGGTGGCCCGGGCGGCGATCGACGCCGCCGTCGAGCACCTGACCGCCCGCGGGCTGGCCGGGCTGCCGGCGGTACGCGCCCGGGTCGGCCGGGCCGACGCCGCCACCGCCGCCGCCGAGCTGGCGGTGACCGAGGCGGCCCGCCGGGTCGACGAGGCGCCGGGCGACGCCGAGACGAACCGCTGGGTGTGGCGGGCGAAGCTGCTGGCCGGGACGACCGCGGCCGAGGTGGCGGCCTCGATGGTGGAGGCGGCCGGAACCTCGGCGACCCGGCGTGGGCATCCGCTGGAACGTCTCTACCGGGACGCCCGGTGTGGGTCGCTGCACCCGGCGACCTCGGACGTCTGCGCGGACTGGCTCGGCATCGCCGCGCTCGGTGGTGACCCGGACCGGGACGCCGCGACTCCCCGGTGGTGAGCCCGTTTCCGGTTTGCCGGACCGGAAGAGGAGGGGAAGAGGGGCTCATCGGGTATTTGATGGTGCGTGAGCGGCCGCCCGACCGCCACCGGTCGGGCCGCGTCACGATCGGACACGTTGGCCTCGGCCGCGAGTCCCGGGGGGACGCTCGGGGGTTGGGCTCGGTGGGTGCGTGGAAGCGGGCAGGCGTGCGCGGTGTCGCGATCGGAGGACGGCATGGGGAGCGGAAGCGGGCGGGAAAGCTCCGGAGTGATCGCCGGGGTGGGTGTGGCGCTGCCGCCCACGGCCAGCCAGCAGGAGCTGTGGGCGGGCTTCTTCGCGGGGCACTTCGCCGGGGCCACCAGGGCGCTCGCCGAGCGGATCTTCGCCAACTCCGGGGTACGGCACCGGCAGGCGGCGGTGAATCCGCTGCTGGAGGATGTCTCGGACTGGCCGACCGAGCGCCGGATGCGCCGCTACCAGATCGAGGCGCTGCCGCTGGGCAAGGAGGCGGTCGGTCGGGCGCTGACCGACGCCGGCCTCTCGGCCGGGGAGATCGGCCTCTTCGTGGTCTGCTCGTGTACCGGGTACGCCACGCCGGGCCTGGACATCCTGCTGGCCCGGGACATGGGAATGGCCCCGGACACCCAGCGGATGTTCGTCGGGCACATGGGGTGCTACGCCGCGCTGCCCGGGCTGGCCGCGGCGAACGACTTCGTCACCGCCCGGGGCCGCCCGGCCCTGCTGCTCTGCGCCGAGCTGACCAGTCTGCACATCCAGCCGTCGTCGGCCCGGATGGACACCCAGCAGATCATCTCGCACGCGCTCTTCTCCGACGCGGCCGTCGCCGTGGTGGTCGCACCGGGCAGCCGTGCCGGGTACGCCGTCCGCGAGGTCACCGCGGTCACCGACACCTCGACGGCCGACCACATGACATGGGAGTTGACCGACACCGGTTTCCGGATGGGACTGTCGCCGAAGGTGCCGCAGGTGCTGGCGGCACACGTCCGTGACCTGGTCACCGACCTGCTGGCCCGGCACGGCAAGCGGATCTCCGAGGTGGACGGTTGGGCGGTGCACCCGGGCGGTCCCCGGATCCTCAACGTGGTGGAGGCGGAACTCGGCCTGCCACCGGAGGCGCTGGCCGCGTCCCGGGCGGTACTCGACGAGTACGGCAACTGTTCGTCGCCGACTTCCTTGCTCATCCTGGAACGACTACGGCGGACGGCCGCGGCACCCCGTACCGTGGTGATGCTCGCGTTCGGGCCCGGGCTGACCCTCTACGCGGCACTGCTGGACCGGCAGCCGGGGGTGGCACGGGCCGACGGCACGCGGTCGGCCCAGCGGGCCGGCCGGGGTGGCTCCTAGGATCTCCGCCGGACCGGCGGGAGGAGGCGACCGGTGCGCAGGGTGGCGTTGACGATCGCGGCGGTACTGCTGGTCGGCGTCGGCGGTTGGTGGTCGGTCCGGTCGGCACCGGAGCCGGCCCGGCCGGGGCAGACCGGGGTGGGCCCACCGGAGATGGCGCCGGGGATCGGCGGGGCGGACCTGGCCGGTCGGCAGAGTGGCGGCGTCGCCTGGCACAGCCTGCCGTACTTCCCGCAGACGGTGTGGCGGGAGACGGCGACGCTGAACCAGCGCCGCTTCGTCACCTGGTCGATCGACACCCGCCCGGGCGGTCGCTACCTGCTGCAGTACGTCTGCGTCAGCCTCGGCGAGCTGCACGTCCGGGTACTGCGGGGGGCGACGAAGGGCTGGTCGAAGTCGGTGAGCTGCCCGGGGCCGTTCGGCAGTGTGCAGCTTGTCGCGGCAAGTGACGAGCTGTCGATCGGCGCCCGGCGGCTGAACCACCGGCACGTGGAGGTCGCCCTCCAGGTGGTGGCGCTGCCCTGAGCGGCGTTCCGCCCCGGCCGGCCCGGCTCGCGCGGCGGCGGGCAGGCGGCCTCAGGCGGCGGTCAGCAGGCGGGGCCTCAGGCGGCGGTCAGCAGGCGGGGAAGGTCGGCCTGATAGTCGCCCGGGGAGCCGAGTTCCGGCACGGTCCGGAGGATCTGTCCCGACCGGCTGGCCAGTACGGCGCCGGGTCTGCCGTTCGCGGCGGTGAGACCCAGTGCGGCCCGCAGCTCGGCGGTCGGGTCGGTCAGGAAGCGGGGGGTTCCGCCACCGGGCGGCGGCATGGTCCGGGTGCCCGGTAGGGCCCGCCGGGTGCTGACCGCCACCACGGCGACTCCGGGCGGGGCGGCCCGGACGGCGGCGTCGAGGTGCTGGTCGCACGCGCAGCCGTCGATCAGAAGGATCACGGCGGGAAGGAGTCCCCGTAACGGCACGATCTGGCCGTCCTCGCCCACCAGGTCGAGCGCGGGCAGGGACCGTCCGGCGGATGCCGCCGCGCTGCCCGGGCTCGTCGCGCCACCCGGGTTCGCCTGGGCGCTCGGGTTGCCCGGGGTGCTGCGGGCGGTCGCGGCCGGCCGCTGCGGGGCGGGCCAGGTGATGGCGAAGAGACTGGTCAGGGCGGCCAGCAGGATCGCCGACATGATCAGCAGGGAGAGTCGCAACGGCACGGGACCGGCGGTGGTGGTGGGGACGCCGAGACGCCTGCGCCACCCCTCGCGGCGGGCCTGTAGCCGCAGCTCGCGGCGGACCTGGGCGGATTCGGCGGCCAGTTCGGCCGGGTCGTCGGGGATGACGATCCGGCCCCAGTCGGCGGGCAGGTCGGGTACGCCGTCGAACGGGCCGTTGTCCGGCCGGCCGTCGCCGTCTGCCGACATGCTCATGGCACCCCCTGGCTGCTCACCTGAGGTGTGATTCGGGCTCCACCCCAGCCTCCCCCACCGGGGGGCGTATCGCCAGTGGGCGGCGGTGCCGGGTGCCGAAGAGATATGCTGGAGTGACCGCAACGCCCTACATCCGATTTTTCCGATCCGCCTTGTCGGCCGGTGATCCGTGTGTCACGCAGCGTGCGTAAATCCACTGATCGCCGTCATGTCAAGTCGAAGAAAGACCTCTCACAGGGCCTCTGAGCTGCGCTAACGGTCAGGACTGCGGTGGGACATCGGTGCCTGAGCGTGTTACCCTAGACACAGCGAAAGGGGTTTCGAACCTATGGTTTTCAGTGTCGGCGAGACCGTTGTTTACCCCCACCACGGGGCCGCACTCATCGAGGCAATCGAGACTCGGGTCATCAAGGGCGAGCCCAAGCAGTACCTCGTCCTCAGGGTCGCTCAGGGTGATCTGACGGTCCGGGTGCCCGCCGAGAATGCCGAGATCGTGGGCGTGCGCGAAGTGGTTGGCGAAGAGGGCCTGGGCAAGGTCTTCGATGTCCTCCGTGCCCCGCACACCGAGGAGCCGACCAACTGGTCGCGGCGTTACAAGGCAAATCTGGAGAAGCTGGCCTCCGGTAACCCTCTCAAGGTGGCTGAGGTCGTCCGCGACCTCTGGCGCCGCGAGCGGGAGCGGGGGCTGTCGGCGGGCGAGAAGCGAATGCTCGCCAAGGCCCGCGACATCCTCGTCGGTGAGGTCGCGCTCGCCGAAAAGAGCACCAAGGACGAAGCGGAAACTCTTCTCGACAAGGTGCTCACCGAGGCATAGCCCCACGCCGGCACTTTTCGTCGTGCCTGCGACGTACCCCGAAGAAAGTCCGAGGACCGCGACGTGACCGCGCAGCTCAATCCGCGCGGTGACGTCGCGGTCCTCGTTCCGGCGGCGGGTGCCGGCGTCCGGCTCGGACCGGGCGGCCCGAAGGCACTGCGCCGGATCGGTGGCGAACCGCTGCTGGTGCACGCCGTACGGCGGATCGCCACCGCACCGTCCGTGCACACCATCGTGGTGGCGGCGCCACCCGGTGACGAGGACGCGGTCCGGGCGCTGCTCAAGCCGGTCGCCGAGCTGACCGTGGTGGCCGGCGGTGCCACCCGGCAGGAATCGGTCGCCGCCGCGTTGGCGGCGGTACCCACCGGCCCGGAGATCGTCCTGGTGCACGACGCGGCCCGGGCGCTCACCCCGACCGCCCTGGTCGAGTCGGTCGCCGAGGCGGTCCGTGGCGGCGAGGACGCCGTGATCCCGGTACTTCCGGTGGTCGACACGGTCAAGGAGGTCTCGGCCGCCGGTGTGGTGCTCGGCACCGTGGACCGGTCCGCGCTGCGGGCCGTGCAGACGCCGCAGGGCTTCCGGCGGGCGGTGCTGGCCGCCGCGCACGCCGCCGCCGTCGACCCGCTGACCGACGACGCGGGCCTGGTCGAGAAGCAGGGCGTACGCGTCGCCTGCGTCCCCGGGTCGGAGTACGCGCTGAAGATCACCCGACCGTTCGACCTGGCCCTGGCCGAGCACCTGCTCGGCGCCGTACCGCTCGCCGGGCACCACTGATCGCCTACGCTTCCGGACGTGATCCTTCCGCTGGTCGGTGTCGGCACCGACGTACACGGATTCGAGCCGGGCCGGGCCTGCTGGGTGGCCGGCCTGCACTGGCCCGGCGTGGACGGGCTGGCCGGGCACTCCGACGGTGACGTCGCCGCGCACGCCGCCTGCGACGCACTGCTTTCCGCCGCCGGCCTCGGCGACCTGGGCAGCAACTTCGGGGTGGCCGAGCCGGAGTGGGCCGGCGCCGCCGGGGTGGCACTGCTGGCCGAGACCGCCCGCCGGGTCCGGGCCGCCGGCTTCGAGATCGGCAACGTCTCGATCCAGGTGATCGGGGTACGCCCGAAGATCGGTCCCCGCCGCGACGAGGCCCAGCGGGCGCTGGCGGCGGCGGTCGGCGCCCCGGTCACCGTCTCCGGTACCACCACCGACGGTCTCGGGCTCACCGGCCGGGGCGAAGGGCTGGCCGGGATCGCCGTCGCCCTGATCCACCGGCAGCCCTGACCCGTCCGGCGGTTTCTCGCACCTGTCGAAGCACCGGGTTTCCCGTTGCGAAAACTGACTACCGTAACGTTCGATGGGTTTGTCGAAGACGGGGGTGAATGCCTTGACCGATGTGCGGCCCAAGTCGCTGGACGGGAGCGCGAACACTCTGCTCGAACTCGCCGGCCTGCTCCAGGCCGGCCGGAGCTGACCCTCTCGGCCCGAGTGGCCAGCCTGGCGGCGCACGAGGATGTGGCCGGCAAGACATGCCGCTGGAAGCACTGCGCAACGGCTACGACAAGGCCGGCGGGGCGCTCGACGACTACGTCACCGCTGGGACGCCGCTCCGAGATCTTGGTGAATTGGGGTTCGTGGCTAACCATTACTCAGCAAGAATCTTGGTAGGTCCTGTATGGCGCGTTGCAGTTGGCCCGCGAGCTAGTGCCTCGTCATGCAGCCTTGAACGGGTAATCCGGGTGGCGGATCTTGGAGCCGGCGGCGAATGATGTCTTCGGCTTCGCGCGTTGGTTGCGCCAGCGGATGTAGTCGCCGATCGCGGTGTC
>NZ_JBEEAC010000036.1:0-65718 GCF_040120695.1 Plantactinospora sp. B6F1
ATAATCCTCTTCTTCCCGCTGGTCGGCTCGATCGCCTGGTTCGTCGCCGGCCGTCCGGTCAGCCCGGAACGGTCGGCCACCGGCAACCGCCCGGCGGGTGGTCGGGGCCCCCCCCCCCCCCGGGCGGGGCCCGACGGCGTGAACGCGCCCGGCGGACGGCCGGCCGGGACAGCGTACCGGTCGCGCTCTGCCCGGCCTCCCGACCGACCGTGGCCAGCACCGTAGACGCCGGCCTGGACCTGCTGGCCCAGGTACAGCCGACCGCCGGGGTCGACCTGGCCGCCACCCTGCCGGGGCTGCGCCCTCACCAGGCCGGCGACACGCTGCTCTTCCTGTCCGTTCCGGACGGCGACCTGGGGCCGGTCCTGGCCAGCCGGAGCGGGTACTCCGCGGTCGTCGTCGCCCTGCTCGGCAAGCGGGCACAGGCCCCGTCGGTGCCGGCCGGCGTCGCCGCGATGGCCGCCGCCACCGCCGCCGAGTTCGCCGATCGGTGGAACGGGGCGCTGCGGTGAGCCGGGACGGTGGGCATCGGGCCGGCGTCGACCGGCCGCCCGGCACGACGACGCAGCGGGTGGCGGCCGTCTTCACACTGACGGTCGCCTGCTGTGCCGCGGTGCTTCCGCTGGCCGCGACCTACGCCCCGGGTCCGGTTCCGGCGCTGTTCTGCGCGGCGGCGGTCGGCGGCGCCGCCGTCACGGCCGGACTGCGGGCCGCCCGGCTGGCCGCGTCGATCGCCATCCTCGCCGCGCTGGTCGTCCTCTGCGTCGCGGTCGTCGGGCTCGGCACCTGGCTGCCGCTGCCGGCGGCGGAGGCGCTGCCCGACGCCGTCCTGGCGGCGGTCCGGTACTCCGGGGCACGCATCCTGACCACCTCGGTTCCGCTGCCGGTGCCCCTGGAAACGGTGGTCCTGCCGCTCTGCGGAACCTGGCTCGCCGCCGCGACCGGCGCCGCCCTGCTCACCATTCGCCGACCGGCGCTCGCGGCACTGCCGCCGGTGACGCTGCTCGCCGGGGCCATCGCCCTCGTCGGCCCGGCCGACCAGCCGGGGTACGGGTACCCGGTCCTGCTCGTCGCCGCGCTGGTGGTGCTCCTGGCGCTGACCCGGGGCGGGCGGTTCGGGCCGGCGCATCCCGACCCGGTCCCGGCGCGACCGGGTCGGCCCCGGGCCCCGGTCGCCGCCATCGCCGTCTTCACGGTGCTGGCGACCGGTGCCACCGGCGCGGTGCTGCTGGCCACCGCCGACCGACAGCCGCCGGACCTGCGCGCCCACGTCGACCCGCCGGGTCCAGAATCGGCCCGGCTCGGCCGCGGAGATCCCGCCAGCCGGCTGCTGGCCGCCTGGGCCGAGGTAGGCCACGGGCTCCGGCTGGCCGGACACCGGCTGGGCCGGTCAGCCGCAATGGACGACGTCGCCCGGCTCGCCGTCGCCGCCACTGGGGACGGCCTGCGGAGCGAGGTCGACGCGCTGGCCGGTGCGGTCAACGCCCTGGCCTTCGGTGAACGTACGCCCGCAGCCGCCGACACCGAGCGGCTGGTAGCGGGCGTGCGGGCGTACCGCCGGGCTCTGCGTCGGCGCACCCGTCGGGCCCGCCGGCTGACCTGGTGGCTCGATCCGCGTCCACCGTGGTGGCGCTGACGGCCGACCGGGCTGATCGGGGGCCATCGGCCACCCGCGACCCGGCCGCTGTCTCCGGACCAGACGACCCGGCCGCTGTCTCCGGACGGGAGGCCGGAACCGGGCTGGCAGCGCCGGGCCCGGCCCGGCTCCGGCCGCCGGCTGTGGGGCGCGCTCCTCGCCCTGGTGGTGACGGCGGTCGGCGTCTTCGCCGCCCCGACCCCGAGCATGGCCGACGGTGACCTCTACTTCGTCGGCTGTGAAGGGGCGTACGCCTCGTGCCAGACCGGCGTCAAGGTGTCGTACCCGGTCGGCGTCTGCACCACCGCGCCGGCCTCCACCTACGGCGCCACGATCGTCTGCGTCGAATACGACGGTGACTACGTGTACGTGAAGGACAACGACGCCGACGGCCGCTCGGCGATGGCCCGGATCGACAGCGAGCGGGGCCTGGCATACCGGTACTGCCGCAACACCCATGGGGCCGGTTCCTGGGCGAGGTGCAACTTCAACTGGAGCGAGGCCGGCCAGAAGCAGGTGCGTGCGGGCGTTCGGGTGAACTACGCCACCATGCCGCTGCGCCACCTGTGGTCGTTCTCCAACAACTGACCGGGTAGGTCCGGCGGCCGGGGTAGCGCGCTCACGGTCCTGGTACGGGTTGGCCCGTCAGTACCGCGAGCGCCTGCTCGGCGATCTCCCGCTCCTCGTCGGTCGGAATCACGCACACCCTCACCGGTGCGGTGGGCGGCGAGATGACCGACGCGGAGCGTTCGTTGCGGTCCGGGTCGACGACGATGCCGAGCCCCGACAGTCCGGCGAGCGCGCCGGCGCGTACCTCGACCGCGTGCTCGCCGACCCCGCCGGTGAAGGTGATGGCGTCCAGGCGGCCGAGCACCGCGAGGTAGGCCCCGACGTACTCGGTGAGGCGTCGGCAGTACACGTCGAAGGCGAGACTCGCGGCGGGGTCACCGGCCGCCCGGCGGCGCAGTACGCCGCGCATGTCGTTGTCGCCGGTCAGCCCGAGCAGCCCGCTGCGGTGGTTGAGCAACTCGTCGATCTCCGCCACGGACAGCCCGCCGACCCGGTGCAGGTGGAACAGCACCGCCGGGTCCAGGTCGCCGCTGCGGGTCCCCATCACCAGGCCGGCGAGCGGTGACAGTCCCATCGAGGTGGCCACGCTGCGGCCCCGGGACACCGCGCAGGCGCTCGCCCCATTACCCAGGTGCAGCGTGATCAGGTCGAGTTCGTCGGACGGGCGCTCCAGCAGCCGCGCGGTCTGCCGGGCCACGTACGCGTGCGACGTGCCGTGGAAGCCGTAGCGGCGTACCCCCAGGCGTCGGGCCAGGTCGGCGTCGAGCGCATACGTCGCGGCGGCCGGGGGCATCGTGGTGTGGAAGGCGGTGTCGAAGATCGCCACCTGCGGCACCCGCGGCAGCATCTGTCGGGCCACGGTGATCCCGGTCAGGTTTGCCGGGTTGTGCAGCGGCGCCAGTGGAACCAGCCGCTCGATGGCCGCGACGACATCGTCGTCGACGACGGTCGGCCCGGTGAACTCGGTGCCGCCGTGCACGACCCGGTGCCCGACGACGCCGAGATCCGCCAGGTCGATCCGGGCCAGCACGTCCCGCAGCGCCGACGCGTGGTCCGGCGCGTCGCCGCCGGGCTCGCCGATCCGCTCCACCAGGCCACGGTCCACGGTCCGGACGCCGTCGAAGAGCCGGTACTTCAGCGACGACGAGCCGCAGTTGAGTACCAGCACTCTCGTCACGGGGATTCCCTTCCGGCCGCCTGGATCGCCGTGATGGCGACGGTGTTGACGATGTCCTTGACCGTGGCGCCCCGGGACAGGTCGTTGACGGGACGGCGCAGCCCCTGCATCACCGGGCCGACCGCGACCGCTCCGGCCGACCGTTGCACCGCCTTGTACGTGTTGTTGCCGGTGTTGAGGTCCGGGAAGACCAGCACCGTGGCGTGACCGGCGACCGGGCTGTCGGGCAGTTTCGTCGCCGCGACCGTCGGGTCGACGGCGGCGTCGTACTGGATCGGCCCCTCCACCGGCAGCTCGGGGCGGCGGGCCCGGACCAACTCGGTGGCCCGGGCGACCTTGTCGACGTCCGCGCCCGTCCCGGAGGTGCCGGTGGCGTACGAGAGCATGGCCAGCTTCGGTTCGACACCGAACCGGGCAGCGGTGTCGGCGCTGGAGAGCGCGATGTCGGCGAGCTGGGACGCGTCGGGGTCCGGGTTGACCGCGCAGTCGCCGTACACCAGGACCCGGTCGGCGAGCAGCATGAAGAAGACGCTGGAGGCGACGGAGACACCCGGTTCGGTCTTGATGATCTCGAAGGCGGGTCGGATCGTCGCCGCGGTGGTGTGGTTGGCTCCGGAGACCATCCCGTCGGCCAGTCCGGCCTCGACCATCAACGTGCCGAAGTAGTTCACGTCGCGCACCACGTCGTACGCCAGGTCCAGCGCCACGCCCCGGTGCCGGCGCAGTTCGACGTAGCGGGCGGCGAAGGCGTCCCGCCACTCGCTGGTCTCGGGGTCGACCAGCCGGGCCGCGGTGATGTCGACCCCGAGCTCGCTCGCGCAGCGGTTGATCTCGAACGGGGGGCCCAGCAGCGTCAGGTCGGCGACGCCCCGGCGGAGCAGGGTCTCCGCCGCCCGCAGCACCCGAGGCTCCGTGCCCTCGGGCAGGACCAGATGCCGGCGAGACGTGCGGGCCCGGTCGATGAGATCGTTCTCGAACATCAGCGGGGTGATCCGGTGGGATCTGGTCACGTCCAGCCGACGGATCAGTTCGACCGGGTCGACGTGGGCCTCGAAGGCGCCGAGCGCGGCCTCCACCTTGCGGGGCGTGGTGACGGCGAGCCGCCCCTCGAGCCGGCTGACGGTGCCGATCGTGTCATAGCTGTCGCTCTTCGTCACCAGCACCGGCAGGCCGGTGTGCAGCCGCTCGATCACCCGCATCGCGCGCGGGTCCGGATGCTCGCCGAGGGTGAGCGCCAGGCCGGCGAGGGTGACGGCTCCGCCGGCATGCGCCGCGCTGGCCGCGACGAGCAGGTCGGCCCGGTCCCCGGGCGTGATGAGGAGACAGCCGTCGGTGAGGTGGTCGAGGAGCACCGGTACGTGCGCGGCACCAACCACCACGTCCAGCACGTCGCGGTCCAGCGCCGCGGAGTCGCCGGAGAGGACGGTCGCGTCGAGCGCCGCCGCCACCTCCGCCACGGTCGGCGCCGACACGGCCGATACCTCGGGGATCGCGTACGCGGGCACCGGCAGCCCGGTCGGGGCGGGGGTACCCTCCGGTACCCGGTTGGCGATCACCGCCAGCACGGTGGCCCCGGCCCCGACGACATCGTGGTACGCCGTCCGCGCCGCCGCCGCGACCAGCTCGGGTGACTGGTCCAGCCCGTCCACCACCGGCACGACCAGGCTGCCGAACTCGGTGGCGAGCCGGGCGTGGAATCCGAGCAGTTGGTCCGGCCCGCCCGGGGCGTCGTCGTCGAGGTCGGTGACGTCCCCACCGACGACGACCACGGCGGCGCAGCGCCGCTCCAACTCGCGATAGCGCTCGACGATCCGGCCGATCAGCTCCTCCTGTCGCCCCTCCGCCGCCAGCGCCGCCGCCTGGTTGCCGGTCACTCCGAACGAGTCGGCGTAACCGGCGGCAACCGGGTAGCGCGCGGTCAGCAGCGTGAGCACCGGGTCGTCGCGGGTGGTGGGCACCACCGGCCGGAACATGCCCAGCGGAGCGACCCGCCGGGACAGCAGCTCGGCGAGGCCCAGCGCGACGGCCGCCTTGCCCGCACCGGGACCGAGCCCGGCGACGTAAACACTGGGAGCCACTGCTCACCGACCTTCCGTCAGTACCACCCGCACAGGGATCTCGATTGTCTCGTCCGGGTGGCGCCGGCATGTCATCCGGGTGGCCTCCTGCCGCCCGGCGGCGATCCGCACCCCTCTCGTCTTCGATGGAGAGGTTTCGGGTAACGGACACACTTGGACGACCATGAGCGAGAGTCGTCAATATCTAAAGAATCATGGAAGTCGGAAGATCGCCTCAGGGTCACCCATGTGCGTCTATGTCTATTCCTGGTCAAGTCAGTTCGAAAAGTCGCGTCGACGTTCACACCGGACTAACAATATGTTGCCGGCGACGGCATCCGTGAGGAAGGACGAGACGTTGACGACCCCACAGAGCACCAGATCGACCAGGACCATGAACAACACTCGACATGGCGAGGGATCGGCGTCCCGCCGGCGCTCACCGGGGCGCGTCCTCGTCGGCGCCCTGGCCGCGATGTTGCTGATTCCGGTCGCCGCCGTCCTCGGTGGCTCACCCGCCGGCGCGGTCACCAATCAGTTCAGGGGCATGAACTGGGCCGTGCTGGGCGACAACTTCAGCACGGGCCCACTCGTCCTCCACGGCCTGAGCCAGTCCGACAGCAACGCGACCGTGCGGGCAAAGGCCAACGCCCTCTACGACGACATGGCCGCCATGGGGGTGAACACCGTCCGACTGCCGATCAACACCCACACCGTCGGCACGACGTGGTGGAACAACTACCGGGGCGCCATCGACGCCGCCACCGCCCGCGGGTTCAAGGTCATCCTCGCCTATTGGGAGGACGGCGCCGCCTCCGGCGGCAGGATCACGAACCTCGCGGCGTGGAACACGATGTGGTCCCGCGTGACCTACACCTACGGCTCCAACACCAATGTCTACTTCGAGCCGATGAACGAGCCCCACGGCTACAGTTCGGCGGACTGGCGCAACATCGCAGCGAACTGGCTCAGCTACCACTACTCGGCGGTGCCCGGCCGGGTGCTCGTCGGCGGCACCGGCTACAGCCAGGATCTCCGGGACGTCTGCAACGACAGCCGGTTGCGCGGAACCCTGCTCTCCTTCCACCACTACGCCTTCTTCTACAACGCGATGACGTACGACGCCTTCCGGAGCCACATCCAGACCCGTCTCGGGAACTGTGCCTCCCGCGCGGTCGTGACCGAGTACGGCGCGCCGATGTCCACCGGCCTGAACTACGCCGACGCGGGCAGCACCGACAACTTCGTACGGCACATTCGCGCTGTCACACAGGTCATGCGTGACAACCAGATGGGTGGCGTCTACTGGCCCGCGCTCGGCGGCAAGCCGACCGGCAGCCTCGGCTACGACTACTACTCGATGTTCGCCCTCAGCGGCAGCGGCACCAATCTCCACCTGACCGTCCGTAACGCCTCCGGCCACGACCGGATCCGGTACGGCTGGGGACTGTAGCTCCCGACACCGTAGCGGCGAGTCCGCAACCCCCGCGGGGCCGGGCCGGGTGCGTGTCCATTGCGCGACGAATAGATCAAACTCTCTCACCAGGAGAGTTAGCCTGCAACGGTGCTGTCGACGGTTGCCACGGACGTGCGCGTCCGGCTGCTCGGACCGCTGGAGGTGGTCGTCGCCGACCGGCCGCAGGCGGTGAGCGGTGCTCGCCGCAGGGCCGTGCTGGCGACGTTGGCGCTGCACGTGGGCCGGGTCGTCAGCGTCGACCGGCTCGTCGACGTGGTCTGGGGCGAGCGCCGACCGGCCACCGTGGCGAACACGTTGCAACGTCACGTGTCCTATCTGCGCGGAGTGCTCGGCGAGCCCCGGTCGATCGTGGCACGCCCGCCCGGTTACGTGCTGAACACCGGGCCGGAGTCCACCGACGTCCAGGCCGTCGAGCGCCTCCTCGAACTCGCCCGGCGGTCTGCGGACCGGACCGAGCAGGTGGCCCACCTGACGGCCGCGGTGGCGCTGTGGCGTGGTCAGCCGTTGGCCGACGTGACCGGGTCCGCCTGGCTGGAGGAGCAGGCGGAACACCTGGCACGGCTGCGGTTGACGGCCGACCGGGCACTCGCCGAGGCCCTGCTCTCCGTCGGCGAGTACGCACGGCTCATCCCCGACCTGGAAAGGCTCGTCCGGCAGCACCCCTTCGACGAGCAGCTGCACGCACAGCTCATGCTTGCGCTGTACCGCGACGGCCGGCAGGGCGAGGCGGTCGCCATGTTCCGGCGGCTGCGTGCCGCCCTCAGCGACAACCTCGGCATCGACCCGAGCCCGGAGCTGCGGGATCTGGAAAAGGCCATCCTGCGCCAGGACAGGAGCATCGCGGTACCCGCTCCGCCGGCGGCACGGTCGGTCGCCGGGCAACTGCCCCCGGCCGTACCGACGTTCACCGGACGTGCCGCGGAACTCGCCATCCTCGACGCGTCGGTCGACCGGGGCGGCGCCGTGGTGGTGTCCGGCACCGCGGGCGTCGGCAAGACCGCGCTCGCCGTGCACTGGGCACACCGCGCCGCCGCGCGGTTCCCCGACGGCCAGCTCTACGTCAACCTGCGCGGCTTCGACTCGTCGACCACCCCGACCGAGCCGGCGCGAGCGCTGCACGGATTCCTGGAGGCGCTCGGCGTCCCGGCGGCACGGATGCCGGGCGAACCGGACGCACTGGTGAGCCTGTACCGCACGCTGGTGGCCGGCAAGCGCCTGCTCGTGGTGCTGGACAACGCCCGCGACGCCGAACAGGTCCGGCCGCTGCTGCCCGGCTCGCCCGACTGCCTCGCGATCGTCACCAGTCGGGACCGGCTCACCCCGCTGGTCGTGATCGAGAGCGCCCAACCGGTGGTCCTCGATCTGCTGAGCGCTGCCGAAGCCCGTGACATGCTGGTCCGCAGGCTCGGGGCGCGCCAGGTCGCCGCCGAACCCGCCGCAGCCGACGAGATCGCCAACCGATGCGCGCGACTGCCCCTCGCCCTGGCCATCGTCGCGGCCAGGGCCGCCACCAACCGGCACTTCCCGTTGGCCGCGATCGCCGGTGAGCTGCGCGACCTGGACGCCTTTCACGGCGGCGACGAGGCCACCGATGTCCGAACTGTCTTCTCCTGGTCGTGCCGGACGCTCAGCCCGGCCGCGGTCCGACTGTTCCGGCTCCTGAGCCTGCATCCCGGTCCGGACGTCTCCGCCCCCACCGTGGCGAGTCTGGCAGGCGTCGCTGTGCACCGGATCGGTCCCCTGCTCGCCGAGCTGAGTCGGGCGAACCTCCTCACCGAGCACGCGTACGGCCGGTACGCCTTCCACGACCTGCTGCGGGCGTACGCCACCGACCTCGCCGACGAGGTCGAGCCACCGCCCGACCGCCGTGCCGCCCTCCACCGGCTGCTCGACCACTGCCTGCACAGCGCGCACACCGCCGACCTCGCGCTGCACCCGCACTTCAGCGAGATCAGCCTCCCGCCACCGGGCGCCGGTGTGACGCCCGAACGCCCCAGGAGCCGGTCGGAGGCCACGGCGTGGTTCACCGCCGAGGTCGCCGTCCTGCTCGCCGCGGTACCACTCGCCGCACGGTCCGGGTTCGAGGGGCACGCCTGGCGGCTCGCCTGGACCATGGCCGGCTTCCTCCATCGGCAGGGGCACTGGCAGGACTGGCTCGGCACCCAGCGCATCGCGCTCGCCGCCGCGTCCCGGATCGGGGATCAGGCCGGCCAGGGTCACGCGCACCGCAGCCTCGGTCTCGCCTGCTCCCGGCTCCGCCGGTACGACGAGGCCGACGATCACCTGCGGCGCGCGCTCGACCTGTTCACCGCCGTCGGTCACGATGCCGGGCGGGCACACACCTGCCTGAACCTCGGCCAGTTGGCCGAGCGGCAGGGGCGGTATCGCGAGGCACTCAGCCATTCCCGGCGGGCGCTGGCCCTGTTCCGGCGGACCGGGAACCGGGCCGGACAGGGGTACACCCTGAACGCGGTCGGTTGGCAGGAAGCCCTGCTCGGCAACTGCCACCGTGCCCTCGAGTCGTGCGGCGAGGCGCTGAGAATGCTGCAGGAGGTGGACGACGTCCAGGGCCAGGCCGATACCTGGGACAGCCTCGGCTACACCCATCACCAGCTTGGCGACGACCAACGGGCGATCGCCTGCTACGAGCATGCGCTCGAACTCTTCGCCCAGGTCAACGACCGGTACGCCGAGGCGAGTACATACGTCAATCTCGGCGGTAGCCACCGGGCCCTGGCCGACCTCGGCGCCGCCCGTACCGCGTGGTGCCGTGCCCTGGCCATCCTGGACGAACTCGGCGACGCCGACGCCGAGTCGATCCGCGCCGAACTCGAACAGCTCGACACCGCCCGGCACCGCTGACGGCAGCTGACGTCACCCGTTTCAGCGTCCTTTCAGGGCCGCTTCGGCCCGGGCCGGCACTCTTCGGACACCAGTTCTCCCTCCAGGAACGGAGCGTTCGATGAGACGCTTGACGCGCTGCCTCGCGGTGCTCGGGGCGGTCAGCGGGATGGTGCTGGCCGGGTCCTCCGCCGCCATCTCCTCCCCCGCTATCTCCTCCGCTGCCGATGCCTCGGCCGCCGGGTCCTCGACGGTCGGGAGCAAGACCAGCAGGCCATCGGAGAAGGGCATCGACTGCGTGGTCCAGTACGTGGACGAGCGAGACGAGATCATCCGTACCGGGACCGCACCCGAGGGCCAGGTCTACGGTCAGTTCGACTGCGTCCGCGGACAGTGGGTGTTCGCATGGGATCGGGGCAGGACGGACAAGGCGATTGCGGCCGACGAGATCCGGATCGATCCGTCCGGCGCGGTCTCGGTCCGGCGGTTCACCGGTCCCGCGCTCGGCAACGACCTCACGCTGGGCGAGATCACCGCCATCGCCCAGGCCGTCACCGGCAGCAGAGAGGTGACGGTCGACCGCGCGATCGTAGCCGTCGACGACGGCAAGGAGCGGACCCCCGAGGAGATCGAGGCGCTGCTGGCCGGCAAGGACACCACCGGCGTACGCGTGCTGGACACCATCGAGAAGCCGGATCCGGCCAAGTCGACGAAGGACGTCATCGACGAGGCCGGCGGCACACCCGAGTCGACCGTCGTCTACCTCAGCCTGTGGGGCGCGATCAAATCGGTGTTCGCATGGGTCGCGGACACGATCCACGACATCGGCGAGTGGCTCGACCGGCACTGCGACTGGGCCCCCTCCCCCAACGGCCTGGGCGTGGTGATCGTGTGCCGCTGGTAGTCCTCATCAACCCCGCCAGCAGCGCTCCCGAGACAACGAGGTGAGGACCAGATGACAGCAACGTGGAAGATCACCACCAGAAAGGCCATGATCGTCGCCACGGCCCTGGTCGTCGGGTTGGCGACCGCGCCCGCTCCGTCGGGCGCCGCCGAGGGCGACGCCCGGACGACGGTCACCGACCAGCCGGGTGCTCCGGGAATGATGCTCAAGCGGTTCGAGGAGCTGACCGGCCAGCCCGTCGGCGA
Source organism: Plantactinospora sp. B6F1 (assembly GCF_040120695.1). Classification (NCBI taxonomy): domain Bacteria; kingdom Bacillati; phylum Actinomycetota; class Actinomycetes; order Micromonosporales; family Micromonosporaceae; genus Plantactinospora; species Plantactinospora sp. B6F1. The sequence goes on from NZ_JBEEAC010000036.1 coordinate 10,908, forward strand.
CCTGGAGAGGGTGCTGGCGATCGACGCCGGTGGCCGGCATCTCCCCGTCGACCAACTGGCGGCGCTCGTCACCGGCGAGGAGATCGACGACGTCAAGGTGCTGGGCACGATGCCGGGCACCCGGGACCTCCTCGACACGACCATGGCCGACCTCGCCGACGGCGTGCACGACGGCAGGGGCGACAGCGGGACGGCAACATCCTCCCTGCTCTTTGCCAACTCCGCACCCGGCGGCCGGGAGTGGTGCCTGACGATGTGCATCGCCAGCGGCAAGACGGTCTGGGAATGCATCCAGGCGCGCCTGGGGGTCGGCCAGATCCTGACTCTCGACCTCTCCGGGGATACCACGGTGCAGGGGACGAAGGCGGCCTTCGAGAGGGCCAACGGCGTTGCCATCAACGGCCCGTACGCGGTGGAGACGCTGATCGGCGACGTCGAGCCCTCGGCCGAGGATATCGAGACGCTCGTCGACGGCAAGGACGTCGACTCGCTGCGCCGGGTGGCGACCCTGGAGGGGCCGGACTCCGGGTGGGCGCTGGCCGAGATCGCCGAGAAGTCGGGCGTGACGTACGCGAAGACGAAGCTCCACCTCTTCACCTTCAGGCTTCCCATCCTCGGGAAGATCCTCGTGGTCTGCGTCTCGCAGGACGACGGCAAGACCTGGAAATGCTCGGCCCGCCAGTGGAGCGGTTTCTAGCCGTAGTGACCATGAGTATTGCTGACGGCGGGCCGGCTTGATCCATGGAGACCTCCGGCGAGGTGTGCGGTGGTGACGCCCATGCCAACCGGAGGTCTCCACCCCTGCCCCGCTGCTTGATCTGCGTCACCAGGCCGGCCGCCAGAGGTCGGAAGGCTGGCTGGATCCGGAAGGGGTCCCGATCATGGCCCACCACAATGAACCTTTTTCAACCTCCCCTTGCGGTCCGTCGGAGCGCAAGGTCGGACGCGGTGTGTGAGCGCCGCGTGGTTCAGGTTGAAAAGGTTCAACATGGTGCGCGCCCATCACCCGGAGGCGACCGGTGCGATGCGGCTCAGTCCCACCAGAGGACAACCGCAAGCCTCCGCCGGGCCGCGTCTGCGTAGAAGGCACGCAGCGCGACGAGATGCCGGTGCAGATATGGTCCCGGGTGCCCATCGAAGTCGCGCATGCCGATGCTCAGCCGCGCCGAGGCGGCGTCCTCAGGCAGTGCGACCAGCACAGTCTGCGGTTCAGCCTGCCCGAGCAGGCCGGCGACCTCAGCGACGGCGTCGGATTCGAGCGCCGTCACAGGATGTCCGGACACCGATTCCGGTCGGTCGCGGTACGCCGGATTGACCTCCGTGTCGCCACCGAGCCCCCGTCGCAGCCCCGCCAGGATCGGCGGACCGACCCGTGCCAGTTCGAAGACGCCGAGGAGCGGCGCCGGCGCCCAATCGAGATCCAGGTAGTCCGACGAGGACAGCAACTCGAACGAACAGAGCCTGTCCAACTCCTCCACCGAGCCGCGGCACCTGGCGAGCTGCTCGGGCGACAGCCGCGCCAACTGCTGTGTTACCGCCACGCCCGAGAGTCTTCCAGACCGCAGGCCGCCACCTGCCTGCGGTGCGCATTCAACAGACCCGACGCACGGGTATCGTCGCCGTCGGCCAGTCGCTCGGCGGGAGCGGCAGCGCAGCCATCGTTTCGTGTCGGTGCGGTCAGTGCGTTCGTCGCGCCACGAAGACGTACTCCCGGCCAGGGCGGTCTGCCGCGTCTCGAACGTCGAGGATGGCAAAACCGTTGCTCGTCAGGGCCTCCTCAACCTCTGCACGACTGCGGAACCTGAGGGTGGAGTCGGACCGCACCTCCAGGCCGTCCGAGGCGAACCTGTACGTGTACCGGAAGGAGACATACGGCAACGCCACCCTGGTGACTTCCCTGCGCTGCTCGACCTCGCCGACTCCCGGAATGTTCCGGATGACGGGGCCGGTATCGACGGCCCACTCCTCCCAGGCGCGGCGTTCCGGGCGCCTCGTCTCGAACACGAGATGGCCGCCGTCGCGCAGTGCGCCACGAATGCCATGAAGCGTCGCGCTCCAGTCATCGTCGTCGAGGAACACCTGGGCCACGTTGCCGGTCATCATCGCGAGGTCAGCCGACAGCGCGGGAAGCGTCGTCGCGTCGCCCTGGATCCAGGTGACCGATGCGGCCCCGGGCTTGGACTTCGCCACGTCGAGAGATGCTCCGGCGGGATCCACACCGGTCACCTGTCGTCCGCTTCGCGACAGCAGGATGGCCAGGGACCCTGTACCGCAGCCGACGTCGAGCACGTGACGGGCATCACACTCGTCGGCGACGCGGAGATACGCGTCGAGGTCTGCGCGCTCGCCGTCGAACGTGTCGTAGACAGCGGCAAGGCGCGGATGGGCAAAGATCGCATCGGGCACGGCAGCACCGTAGCGGTAACCAGGTAGCCCCGACGAACCTCCGCAGGCGCTCGGCCTGGTCGCGCACCTGAGAAAGCCGCTCGTTGGTCGACCGCCGGGCATCCCAGGCCAACCGGGCTGCTCGACAGCGGGGCGCACCCGCCCTTGCGCTCCGGTCAGGCCGGGCCGGTGGTCAGCGGGTCGTGCACCCGGCCTATGAACAGGGGTACGCCCGTGAGCTGGTCGTGGATGACGTACAGGAACGGCCGGTTGACGAAGAACTGCGGTCCTTGCGGGACCGACGGCGGCGGGATGATGACGGCCGACGCGGCTGCCGCCTCGGTACCCTTCTCGTCCACCGCGATGAACGTCTCGTGCACCACGTCGTCGATGCACAGGGCTGCTTCGGTGCTCATGGCGGTGAAGTCGGCCTGTGACGAGAACGCCGTGGGCATGCCGAGGCTGCTCAGCGCGGCACGCAGCTTGGCCGGCAGGCGGAACGTCCACCGGGGCAGGCGCAGTTGGACGTCGACGAACCGGAACCCGGTCAACAGAGCGCCCAGCCACGTCACGTCGAGGTTCGCCTCGACCGCGGCGAGATCGTCCCGGGTCGGCATCACGATGGCCATGGCCAGATCGCGACCGCCGTAGGGCACGTCGACCGCGCGCCACCCGTCCCCCTCCAGGTAGCCCATCCTGTCGAACGGCCCGCGCATCATCGGGACGTCGACCTGGCTGCCGTCATCCCGGGTGAACGGTTCCAGCACCGTGCCGGTCATCCTGAACGGATATCTCCAGGCCGCCATGAGGTAGGTCGTGTTCGTGAGGATCAGGCTGGTGTCGGTACTCACGGCATCGGGCGACAACAGTTCCGGGATCTTCGCGTTCGTCCGGTCGGACACCCAGGTGTTGATCTCCTGGCGGGCCATCTCCGGCGCACCACGGAAGTCGACCGGGTGCGGCGCCGCACCGTAGTAGCCGGCCAGGGTGTCCCGGAAACCTGGTCGCAGACCCAGATCGCACCGTGTCCACACGGCGTTGGCCGTGCTCAGCCGGGGCTGCCTGACGCCGTCGCCGTCCTGGTACTGGCCGGCGAGCAACTGATCGACGGTGTTGAGCCCGCTGTCGAGCGCGCCGGGTCGCGGATACGGCGCGTGGAGCACGGCATCCATCTCGTCCGCCGTGGTCGAGCCGGCGCCCGCCCTGGTCATCGCGAGCGCGAGCCCGACCGAGTACGGCGCGCACACCACGTTGCCGCCTGGCCGGGTCGACGCCACGGTGCGGTAGAGGTCGGCCGTGAAGCCGCGGAGCGCAACCGCGGCGGCCTCCGCCGCAGCCGGGTCAGGGGGCACACGTACCGGATCCGTCGCCGTGGACGGCGCCCCGAGCCACCGGGGATGTCCCGGGGCGGCGGTAACGGCAGCCGCCACAAGCGGTACGGTCCGCAGGATCGATCGACGCGAAACCATACCGCGACGGTAGAGCAGTCGTACCGGAAGGCGCCAGGTAGAAGCCGTAAATTCATAGAGATTGAACGATGAGTCATCGTCGGAGGTTTCGATGACCATCAGCGTGCCAGCCTCACCACACCCCACCCGGTCGTCGTGACTCTCAGGCGACGCCGGGTACCGCGACGCGACCAACGCCGCAGCGTTCCCGCAAACCCTGGCGGCCGCGGCGGGGCAGGGCAAGCCGTGCGCCGCGACCGAGTTCGGCTGCTGCACGTTCCGCGGCGCAGCCGACGTCGCGGGCGCGGCGGAGCCGGTGGCGTACGACGATGACGGCCGGGCCGCGAAGCTCACCGCCGAGCTGGAGCGCGACGAGGATGGCCAGGCCCGCTACATCCTGGACCTGCTGCGCGACTACGAGGCCGGCGGGGTGGAGGCGGCATTCGTGTACACGTTCGCGAACCGGCACCTGCCGACCACCGACGACCCGGAACGCGACTATGACCTCGCCGCGCGCGGGATCGTCCGCGTCCTGCCGGACGGTTCGTGGACGCCGAAGGCAGCCTTCCACGCCCTCGCCGAATACGGCCGCTCTCGTACGCAGAGCCGGTGGCCACTCCGGCACCGGGACACCCACCCGCCTGACCACGGTATGCACCGCCTCCTGGCACCGCCCACCGCGCACCGCCGGCCCTGGACGGGCGGCTTGTGCCGTCCAGGGCCGGCGGGTGGGCGGAGTTCGCGTGCGTCAAAGGGTCACGGCGTACCGCGGCCGATCGCTTCCCCCGGCCCGCCTGCCTTCAGGGCACCGGTCAGGCGCTGCCTTTGCTACCCGGACCCGGTCGTAGCCGCGCCACTGCGACCAGGTCTTGTACCTGTCACCGACCAGGCCGTCCATGTCGTCGTAGCGCCACGCCGCTGGCCCAGGTAGCGGCAGGCGGGGTCACCGCGATTATCCAAGGCTGTCGAGATGGCTGGTGAGGACCTGGCGAAGCACGGCGGGTGGCAGCCGGTCGGGTTGCAGTACGGCGTTCATGGCGAGGCCGTCGAGCAGCGCGCTGAGTCGCTCGGATTCCACGGCGAGGTCGAGGTCGTCCCGGAGTCGGCCGGCTTGCCGCGCCCGGTCGAGCACCCGGCTCACCACCATCCGGATTCCGTCGTACAGCTTGCGTGCGTGCTCCTGAAGCTCGGGTCGGGTGCGCGCGGCGGTGACGAACGCGAGCCAGACCACGGCCTCCTGCCGACGCCGCTCATCGAGTGGCAGCAGCTCGGCGAGGAGTTCCGCGACCGCGGCGCGCTGATCGATCGCGGGATCGGCCGGGTCCGCACCGAGCAGCCGTTCGACGTGTCCCAGGATGCGCGCGGTCACCCGGTCGCGGAGTGCACCGAAGGCGAAGATCGTCAAGTCGGTGTGACCGGTGAAGTAGTGCCGCACCGAGCCGATGGCCAGGTCGGCCTCGTCGGCGATGTTGCGCAGCGTCGCCCCTTCGAGGCCCTCCCGGTCGATGACCCGGAAGACCGCTTCGGTGACCGCCAGGCGGCGGGCCTGCGGATCCACGACCTTGGGCATGCCACCTTTTTAGCATACTCGTGCTAACGTGTTTTGGCACCGACATGCTAAATCGGGAGGGTGTCGTGGATTCCTCGCTGCTGGCTGCCGTCGTCGTCGTTGGGGTGATCGCGGTCGTCGTGAAGCGCTTCGTGGGTGAGCCGCTGAACGGGCGGGACCTGGCCGTACCACCCCTGGTGCTGGTGGGCATCGGCATCTACGCGCTCACGAAGGTCGACCACCTGACCGGCACCGAGATTGGCTGGGTCGTCGCCGGATCCGTCGTCGGGCTCGTCTTCGGCGCCGTGCGGGGCACCACCGTACGGCTGTTCAGGAAGGGCGGCGTGCTCTGGCAGCGGTACAGCGGTTGGACCGTGGCGGTCTGGGTCGCCTCGTTCGCGATCAGTGCCGGCCTCGGCTATCTCGCGGTACACGCCGGCGTGCGGGCCGAGGCTCGCCCGATGACGCTGTCGATCGGCGTCAGCCTGCTCGGCGAACTGGCCACGCTCGGCAGGCGCGCGCTGTCGACCGGAGTACCGTTCGCGACCGGTCGGCGATGACCGCCGAACGCCGAGACGCTCGCGGCGCGGCCGATAGCTCCACGCCACCGCCCGCGCGACCTTCGGCGCACCGAGGCAGTGGAGTGTCAGTACCTGGTGGCCGCTGCCGGTGGAGCCCGACACCGGGGTGGTGTCGGGCTCCACCGTTCGAGCGGCGATCGGGACGTTGACGAACGGGGGCGCTACCCGATCAGGTTGCGGCACAGCTCAGGGTCGGCGCGCTGTTGCTGCCGTTCCAGGTGCCGAGGAACCCGAAGCTGGCGCTGGCCCCGGCGCCGAGTGAGCCGTTGAAGGCAACGTTGGTCGCGGTTACCGCCGAGCCGCTGGCGCTGATGGTCGCGTTCCAGGACTGGGTGATCGTCTGGCCGTTGGCGAAGGTCCAGGTCACCCGCCAACCCCTGATCGCGGACGAGCCGGCGGTGACCCGTACGTCGCCCTGGAAGCCGCCCTGCCACTGGCCGGCGATGGAGTATGACGCTGTGCAGCCGCCAGTGCTCGGCGGCGGAGTCGTCGGATTCGGCGGCGCCGTGGTCGGATTCGGCGGTGGGGTGACGGGCGGCGGGGTGGTCGGGGGCGGCCAGCCGGGACCGCCGGGCGGCCAGCCGATCAGGCCGCCGCGGTACTGCCCGGCGGTGACGGTCATCAGGCGGGTGGCTCCGGCGACGCTGCCGCCGGTGGTGGCCATGCCGCCGATCGTCGTGCCGGAGAGGCTGCCGCCCAGGTAGACCTCGTAGGTCTGCCCGTGCTGGATCCGGTTGGAGGAGAAGACCACCTCCCGGAAGCTCTTGGGGGCGCGGTAGGAGGCGAGCACCTGGCCGCCGGAGACCAGGTGCAGGAGGGCATTGGCGGGCTGGTTGCTGGACAGTTGCGGGGCGACCCAGCCCTGGCCCGAGGTCGGCGGCAGGCTCAGCACCGCCATCGAGGTCGATCCCGCCCCGAGCATCGTGCCCCCGGTGAAGTAGACCGGGCCGTTCGCGTCGATCGCACCCTCGCCAGGGCTGCCGGTGGTCGGTCCGCTGACCACGACCGTGCCGCCGGCGAAGGTCACCGAGCCGTTGGAGTCGATGCCGTCGATGCTGGAGTTGACCACGGTGGTCCCGCCGGTGACTCGGACGAAAGCGTTCGGTGCCACGTCGAAGTCGCCGTACCCTTCCTCGACGGCGTTGATCGCGTCGTCGCGGGCGGTGACGTTGACGGTGCCGCCGCCGATGGTGACCTGCCGGCTCTCGATCGCCTCGAAGGAGTTGGTGACGGTCACGGTGCCGCCGGAGATGGCGACCGTGTTCTCGCCCTTGATGGCGTCGTCACCCGCGTTCACCCGTACCGTGCCGTTCGTGATGGCGAGCCGCCCCCGGTCCACCTCGGCGTCGTCGGACTTGATGCCGTCGCCGCCGGCGGTGACGTCGAGGCTTCCCCCGGTGATGTCGAGGAAGTCCTTGCCTCGGATGCCGTCGTCGGCCGCGTTCACCGTGATCGTGCCTGACTCGATGACCAGGCCGTCCTTGCTGGTGATTCCGTCGTACGCGTTGCCCCGTACGGCCAGCGCCCCGGTCCCGGTGATCCGCAGGTCGGCGGTGCTGAACAGGGCGGCGTTCGGCTCGTCGGTGCTCGGATCCGGATAGACGTAACTGGTCGCGTCGGTGAGCCGGCTGGTGGTGCCGGCGGCGAGCGTGATCACGACCTCGTCGGCGTCGGTGACCTGCAGCGGCGCGTTGCTGGAGTTGGTGATGGTGGCGCCGTTGAGGATCAGGTCGACGGTGCCCGAGGCGGAGGTGTCGACGTTCAGGTAACCGTCGTTGAGGGTGCCGGTGATCTCGTAGGTGCCCGGTGCGGTGATGGTCACGGCCCGCCCGGCGATGGTGACGTCGGCGCTGGGGCTGGTGGCAGTGGCGCCGGTCAGCGTGATCGGGACGGTCGCCTGCGCGGTGGCCGGTGCCTCCAGCGGGCCGGCGATCAATACGATCGCGAGCCCGGTGGAGACGATGCCTCTCAGCGGGATGCGTTTCATGAATCTGTCCTGACGCAGATGGATGGGACGGGAGGTGCATGCAACACATTGACAACTATAAATGAGTGACGACAGTTTTCGGGGCCATCGTCGATGATCGATTCGTCCGCCTCGCCGGATGGCAGCGCGACGGCCTCGCCCGTGCTGGTCGAGCAGGGGCACCGGCGTCACCACCGCGCAGATCGCCCGGGCGGCGGGCGTCGGGGAGGCCATCGTCTTCCGCGCTTCGCGGACAGGAACGAGGTTCTGCAGGCCCGCATCGCCGCGGTGCTGGATCCGGCGATCGTCCAGCAGAAGCGGCAATCGGTCTCGGTGGAGCAGCCGTTGGTGGCGCGCCCGGTCGAGGCGATGGAGGCCTTGCACGCGCTGTTCCCGGGTGGTGCGGTGCCCGCGCGATCCGGGCGGGCCCGGCGTGACGCCGAGCCCGCCCGTCCGGCCAGCCTGTCTCAGAGGTACTCCATCAACCCGTCACCCGACAGGCGTAAGGCTGAACCGCTGGTTGGTCTGTCCATGACAGTCGTACAACTGGATCTGCGCCCCGTTGGCCGTACTCCACGCATCCAGACACCGCCCGGACTGCACCCCACTGATCGTCCCGTTGGAGTTGACATTCCACTGCTGGTTGGCCTGACCATGACAACCGTAGATCTGCACCGCCGCACCGTTACCAGAACCCGCCGCATCCAGACACATATCGCCGTACACCCGCAACTGCCTGTCCGAGGTGTACGTCCACGACTGGTTCGTCTGCCGGTTGCAGTCGTAGAGCTGCACCCGGGTACCGTTGCTCCGCGACGCGTTCGGCACATCCACACACCGACCCGACTGCGCACCACGAATCTCGGACGCCGAACCCGGCGGCACGGTCGGCGACACGGTCGGAGTCACCGGAGGCGTGGTCGGCGGACTCGTCGGGTTACCGGTGGCCGGCGGGGTGGTCGGGTTCACCGGCGGAGTGGTCGGTGGGGTCGTCCGGTCCAGGCCGAAGAACTGGATGGCGACCCGTGCCATACCGCTCGACGGGAGGCTGTGCCCGGCGCCCTGGATCGCGTACGCCTCCACCTGGGTGCCGAAGCGGCGGCGGTTCCAGTTGGCCTGCGGGGTGTCCGTGGACGTCGGGTTCTGGCTCAGCCCGTGCACGTTGGTCCACTGCTCGATCGACTCCTGGAGCAGCGAGTACGGCACCAGGGTGTCGTTGGTGCCGTGCCACAGCTGGATCGGCGGGCGAGGTCCCGTGTAGCCGGGGTACGCCGCTCGAACCATGTCACCCCACTGCTGGGGGGTCCGGTTCATCGAGCCGTTGGTGCACGGGCCGCCGGGCGGGTAGGCAGCCGCGTTGGCGAAGCAGTTGAAGGGCACGCCCATGAAGGACGCACCCGCCTTGAACAGGTCGGGATAGACCGCGAGCATGTGCTGGGTCATCATGCCGCCAGACGAGCTGCCTGTGGCGTAGACCCGGTTGATGTCGGCGCCGTACTGCGTCCGGGCGTAGTTCACCATCGACTCGATGGAGACCGGGTCGCTGCCACCACCGCGACGCTTGGACGCGTCCGACCAGGTGTCGAAGCACTTACCGAATCCGGCCTCCTGCATGGCGCTCGGGTAGATCACGATGAACCCGTACTGGTTCGACAGCGAGGCGAACTCGCTGCCCGAGTAGAAGCCCGGCCCCGACCCGCCACAGCCGTGCATGGCGACCACGATCGCCGGGTTGGCGGGCCGGTTGTCCGGCACGTAGATGTGCATCCGCATGCCGCCTGGGTTGTTGCCGAAGTTGGTCACCTCGACCAACGACGCTGCGGACGCCGGCGGAGACAGGGCGACAACACCCACGGCGAGGAGCAGGGAGCTGGCCAACCCAGCCACCGCCGCCCTGGTTCGTCTCATGACACCTCCATCGATGACGATTTATCGAAAACACTAGACACTCCGCTGACGACCGTCAACTAATCGCCTAATGTTGCCGAGCCCGAGAGTGTGATCCCGCACGACACGTGCCACACCGACCAGCTCAGCTCGATCAGGCATGGGAGTTCGGTGATCCGCCCGCGGCTCCGACGCCGTCAGGTCCGGCACCAGCGACCCTGCGCCCCGACCTGCGCCGGTGGCGGGTTACCTCCGGGTCGTCGATTCGAAGGCCGCCGAGCTGCTGGACCGGATGTTCCCGGCGACTGACGAGATCACCGGCGGCTCGGCCGCGGTGCCGGCGCCGCAGTGGAGCGCCCTCGCTGCCGCCGGCGGAAGAGCGCGATTGATCTCGATACTCCGCGAACACGCATACGGGATCTGGACAATACAGGGGGTGAGAGTCGACTCTAGACTCGGTTGTAGTCGTCACTCGCCGAGGGGGCCAGATTTTGATCAATCAACCATCGGAGACGGCGTCACCCACCGAGGATCTGGCCGGTGGCCTGCGGTCGCTGCAAGACCGATCCGGCAAGACCCTTCGCGAGTTGCAGTCGGCAACCTTCGCCAGCGACTCGGCACTGTCCCGTTACCTGTCGGGCCGTATCGTGCCGCCGTGGAAGGTGGTGGCCGCGTTGTGTGAGCAGGCCGGTGCCGATCAGGGCGAGTTGCGGCCGCTGTGGGTGCGGGCCCGCGCGGCCCGGCGGGCCTGTCGCTCCTCCGCGCGCCCCCTGCGTGAGCTGAGCACGGTCGAGAATCATCTGGGCCGGATCTCGCGGGTGACAGCGGACGCGATCAGCGAGGCCCGGGCGCGGGGTGACCAGGTGCCCGAGCACCTGCTGACGGTGCTGCGGTTGAGTACCGACGCGGCCAACCGATTGCGGGTAGCGCAGCGGCTGATCAGCTCGTCGTGAGGCCGCGCAGGACGTCGATCGATGACGGTACGAAGTAATAGCCTCCACCGAACGGCAGAACGTACCGCTGCAGCGCCTCGCCAGTCAGGCGGTTCTGCACCGTGGCGAACCCCGCCTGGACGTCCCGCTGGAAACAAATGAAGATCAACCCCTGATCGAGACCTTTCCTGTACGAGTAGCCGCGTCGCAGGATGCGATGGCGCTCGCTACCGGGGGTGCGCGGATCCGCCCGCCGGATGTGCGAGTCGAGCGGTGTGCTCCGCCCGTCCGGATCGGCGTCGTAGGAGACGTGTGCATCCTCGGTGCCGCCGGACAGCGGCGTCCCGTCGTCGCGCCGGCGGCCGAGAATCGCCTCCTGGTGCGACACCGGGTCCCGGTCCCACAGCTCGGTGGCGAACCTGATCATGCGCACGACCTGGTACGTTCCGCCGGCCGCCCACGCTGGCTCGCCGTCGCGCGCCCACACCACACGGTCCATCAGCGCATCGTCGCGGGGGTCGGGATTGCCCGCACCTTCCCGGAAACCGAAAAGGTTGCGGGTGGTCGGTAGCCCGCCAGGTGTCGTACGGTTCTCCGCCCGGAAGCCGTCGCACCGCCAGCGGGCCGTGAGCCCCTCCGGCCTCGTCAGGTCGGCCGCGACGGCGGCGACCAGATCGCGGCGCTCGGCGCAGATCTGCAGCAGCAGGTCGCCGTGGCACTGCGCCGGATCGAGCACGTCGTTCGGGAACGACGGCATGGCGGTCAGGTGCTGCGGGCGTACCTCGGAAAGGCCGAACCGGTCGTCGAACAGCGAAGCGCCGGCCGCGACCGTCACGGTCGCGGCCTTACTCGCGTGCACCTGCGCGACCAGCGTCGCTATCCGACCGAGAGATGCGCCCAGGCCGGCGCCGGCCACGTCGAGGGCGATAAGCGTGGCGAACTCCGGCGGCGGCGTCACGACGCCGGGCTGGTGGACGATCGCCGGCGCCGGCGCGGGTGCAGCCCTGGACGAACAGCCGGCGAGCGTGGCGCCGGCCGCTACCGCGAGCATCGTTCGTCGCCGCATGCGGCCATGATAGGGCGCGGCCGGAGGTCGAGCCGAGAGCCGGAACGAAAGCGGGACAAGCCCGGGACGGCGCGCCGCGATCTCAGCCGTCACGGCGGACGTGCTCGACGCAGCGCGTCGACCTGACCGCCACACCACAGTGGATCGTGGGAAAGCGTTCGAGGAAAGCGCGTCTGACCTGCGTTGTCCCGCTCTTGTCCCGCATTCACACCAAATCATCGATGTCGATCTACCAACCCGGCGACAATGACTCATCGTGTGCGAACGGGGGAGGACACGCATGATTCGACGTCGGTTGCTGGTGGCGGTCGCTGCCGGTCTGGTCATCATCACTTCGCTGCCCCACCCCCCGAGGGCCGAGGCGTCCCCGCAGCCACCAGCGCGAGCCGTCCCGACCGCGCCCGCCGAGAGGGGACCCGCGCCCACCGCCGCAGCCGCCCCGGCGGACTTCGCGTATGACGCGGCCGGGCAGCTCCGCGGAGTCAGCACGTCGGCCGACGGCGCCGGAGCGCGCTACTCCTATGACGACGCCGGCAACCCCACCGGGGTCACCCGCTCGCCGGCCGGCGCGCTGACCGTCACCGCTATCACGCCCAGCCGCGCACCGGTCGGCGCTTCGGTGACGATCAGTGGCACCGGCTTCACGGCCTCGACCGGTGACAACACCGTGCGGTTCAACGGCACACCCGCGACCGTCACCACGGCATCGACTGCCAGGATCGTCGCTGTCGTGCCGGCCGGTGCGACCAGCGGCGACGTGACCGTGACGACCGGTTCGGCCACCGCGAGCAGCCCGTTCACCGTCACGGCAGCGACCCCCGCGCCGACCGTTTCCGGGTTCAGCCCGGCGACCGGCGCCGAGGGCACGACGGTAACGGTCACCGGCAGTGGGTTCTCTGTCGAGCGGGAGCAGAACAACGTTTCCTTCGGCCGTACCCGAGCTCGGGTCACCGCCGCCTCCGCCACCAGCCTGACCGTGCTGGTGCCTGGCGCCGCTGTCTCGGGGAAGATCAGCGTCGCCACCCCCGGCGGGCTGGCCACCAGCGCAAACGACTTCGTCGCGGTGTCCCAGCCGTTCGTCGCCACGGACATCGGTTTCACCGGGGCGTTGGCGATCGACGGCTCCGCCACCGCGGTGAGCTTCAGCAACGCGGGCAAGGTGGCCGTGCTGCGCTTCAACGGCACCAAGGGTCAGCGGCTCAGCCTCGGCCTGACCGGGTCCACCGTGGGCGACATCGCGATCTATGGGTACACGCCGTATGGCGGGTCGATCGGCCGGGACGAGTACGACTCGCCGTGGTTACAGTCGGAATCTCGGGGTGGATGGTCGATCACGCCGTTGCCGACCAGCGGCACCTATCAGATCGTGCTCAAGCCGACCTCGACCACCGCCACTGGCGCGGTGACCGCGACGCTGTCCAGCAACGTCCTCGGCACCCTGACCTTGAACGGCGGGGCCACCCCGGTGGAGTTCGCCCGCGCCGGGCAGCAGGCCGAGTTGAGCATCGACGCGGCCGCCAACCAGCGCATCGGGCTCGGCGTCTCCGGCGTCACGCTGCCGTCCGAGTCGATGACGGTGGAGGTACGCGACCCCAACGGCGTACCGGTGGTCTGGCCGCGCGCCGGCAGTTACGGCTACTGGCGGCACATCCTCAACCTGCCGCACTTCGATGTCGACTTCACCACGGTCGGCGCAGGGCGCTACACGGTTCTGTTCCGCAGCGCCGACCTGGCGACCGGATCGTTGTCCATCACCGCGTCGACCCCGCACGACGCCGGATCGATCACGGTCGGCACCACGCGGTCGGTGACCGCCTCCCGGCCGGGGCAGGACTCACGCCTGACCTTCGCCGGCACCGCCGGGCAGGGTCTCGGCCTCGAGTTCACCAACTACACCATGCCCTACTACCCGCGGGTCGAGGTCACCGCGCCCGATGGCAGCACGCTCGCCACCATCGGGGTGCAGGCCAGCTGGACGGATCTGGGGGTGCTGCCCGCGACCGGCACCTACACACTGACGATCAGTACGAATTCGGGCACCGGCACCTACACGCTTGGGCTGTGGCAGCCGCAGAGCGGGGGTTCGCTCAGCCTGACCGGCGCCGGCACCAGCGTGTCGTTCTCGGCCGGGCGGGCGGTCGCGCTGACGGTCGCCGGCACCGCCAACAGCGAGGTCACCCTCGCGTTCAGTAGCTGGGCGCTGCCTTCCAAGGGTCGCATCACGATGAGCGTCGTCAACCCGGCCGGCGTCGTGGTCCACGACGAGTACGTCTACAGCCTCAGCGCCATCACCGTGACCACCGCGACCGCCGGCAGCTACCGCGTCGTGCTGCGCCCGGCTGCGGGCGCTACCGGCTCGGTGCTGGTCACCGCCTCACCGACAATCGCCGGTGGCGCGCTGACCCTCGGCACCAGCAAGACCGTCACCTCGTCGCGTCCCGGCCAGCCGACCAGAACCACCTTCACCGGCGCCGTCGGCCAGCGGCTCAGCATGGCGGTCAGCGCCTACAACTACCAATACCAGGTCTGGATCGACATCACTCGGCCGGACGGCACGACCGTCTATTCCGGATGGTTGGACGATGTGTGGCGGGCGCTCGAACCACTGACGGTGGCGGGCACGTACGGGCTCGCCGTGCAGCCACGGGCGGCGACCAACGGCTCCCTGACCTTCGCGCTGGTGCAGTCGGTCGACGCCGGCGCCACCGCGATCGGCGGCGCGGCCAAGGCGCTGTCCGTGACGACCGCGGGCCGCTACGTGGACACCACCCTCACCGTCACCGCCGGGCAGCGGCTGTCCTTCGGCTTCACCAGTTGGACCTTCGCGTCCTCGACCCTCTACGTCCGGCTGGTCGGCCCGACCGGCGTGATGGCGATCAGCGAGACCATCCCGAAGATCATCGCCCTGGACACCTATCAGCTCACCGCGGGCACCTACCGGCTGTCGGTCATGCCGACCGACCGCGGAACGGGTTCAGTGACGGTGACCGCGTCCGCCCAGATCTCCGGCGGCGCCTGGGCTCTCAACGCGGCCAAGACGCAGAACGTCACCCGCGTCGGTCAGAGCACTTGGTATACCTACGCGGGCACGAGTGGGCAGAATCTCGCCATCGGGTTCACCAACGTGACCAACCCGTACTATCCGTCGGTCTGGGTTCGACGGCCGGACGGCGCCGCGCTGAGCTGGCTGGCCGGCGGCGCGACGGTCAACATCCCGACGCTGCCCACCACGGGCACCTACGAGATCCTGATCAGCCCGAACTCGAACACCGGCAGCGCGACCGGCACCCTGCGCACCCGCACGGCCGCGGCGGCGCAGACCCCGGACGCTCACCCGTCGAACACACAGCCACACCTGGCCACCGGCGCCGCCGTGCCGGAGAAGGTCCAGAGGGCCGACTCGCCGCACGCCAAGCGGTACCCGGCCGAGCTGCTTCCGCCGGCCACCACGTCGGCGCAGGCGGGCGCGGCCTGGCGGCCCAGCAAGCTCAACCTGGCCGGGCACGGCTGGTCGACCGGGCGCGGCGCTCCGCAGCAGCAGCTCGCCAACCCGCTGCGTGCCGGGCCCGGCGTCACCGCGCTCTCCGGACGCGTCCGCACCATCGACGACAAGCCGCTCGCTGACGTCACGGTCAGCGTCGACAGCACCAGCGTGCGCACCGACGCCAACGGACAGTTCCTGCTCAAGGGCCTGCGGGCCGGGCATCGGGTACTGCGGGTAGACGGCGGCACGGCCTCGTCGCCGGAGCGCGCGTTCGGGTTGCACGACATCGGCGTCGACCTGAGCGACAAGCAGACCACCGTGCTGCCGTACACGGTCTGGCTCACCCAACTGGACACGAAGAACACGGTGAAATTCGCCTCGCCCGCCAAGGGTGAGGTGACCATCTCCAGCCCGGTCATCCCCGGCCTCGAGGTCAAACTGCCCGACGGTGCCGTGGTCCGGGACGTGAACGGCAAGGTGGTCACCGAGCTCGGCATCACCGCAGTTCCGATCGACCGGGCACCCTTCCCGCTGCCCCGCTCGCGGGTGCCCAGCTACTTCACCGTGCAGCCGGGCAGTTCGTATGTGTTCCCAACCGGTGTCCGGGTCATCTATCCGAACTTCACCCACGCCAAGCCCGGCGCGTCGATGGACTTCTGGCACTACGACCCGGCCGGCAAGGGCTGGTTCATCTACGGCAAGGGCACCGTCACCCCCGACGGCAAGCGCGTCGAGCCGAACAAGGGCACCGAGGTCTACCAGTTCACCGGCGCGATGCTGATCACCCCCGGCGAGGACCCGCCGCCGGAAGCCCAGCCCCAGGCCGCCGGTGGCGGCCGCGGCGGCGACCCGGTCGACCTCGGCACCGGTCTGCTCCTCGACGAGCACACCGACCTGACCGTCGACGACGTCATGCCGCTCGAGGTCAGCCGCACCTACCAGCAGAGCGACACCGGCCGGCGCGCCTTCGGCGTCGGTTCCTACTTCAACTACAGCCTGGACCTCTACTCGGAGAACCGCTTCTACGAGTGCTGGCTGGTCCTGCCCGGCGGCAGCCGCATCCGCTACCACCGCGTCAGCCCCGGCGGCGAACCACCCAACGGCTACATCAACAGCGTCTTCGTCGCCGACCCCACACCGAGTGAGTTCGGCGGTTCGATGCTGACCTGGAACGGCGACGGCTGGGACCTCAAGCTGCGCGACGGCACCACCTACGTCTTCGGTGACGAGGCGCCGCTACAGGCCATCCGCGACAGGTTCGGCAACACCATCACCATCACCCGCGCACCTTCGGCGCCGTGGACCGACGGCATCACCCGCGCCCGCGGACCGATAACCCAGGTCACCTCCCCCAACGGCAAGTGGATCAAATTCAGTTACGACGCCGGCAACCGGATCACCCGCGCCGAGGACGTCCTCGGCCGGTCGGTCCGCTACACCTACCACAGCGACGGCCGGCTGCACACCGTCACCGACGTCAACCAGGGCGTCACGACCTACACCTATGATGCCGGTCGCCTCAAGACCATCGAGGATGCCCGCGGCACGGTCTACCTCACCAACGAATACGACGCCAACGGGCGGGTGCGACTGCAGACCATGCCCGGCGGCGCCACCTACCGATTCGCCTACACCACCAACGCCGCCAACAAGGTCACCGCGACCGAGCTGACCGACCCGAACGGGCACGTCCGGCGGGTCACCTTCAACGACGACGGCTTCATCACCAGCGACACGGCAGCGTACGGCACGCCGCTCGCCCGGACCGTCACCATCACCCGGCAGCCGGGGACGAACCTCGCCACCGCGTACGTCGACGCGCTCAACCGGCGCACCGAGCTGACCTACGACCCAGGCGGCGAGATCACCACGATCACCGAGATGTCCGGCACCGCGAAGGCGCGGACCAACACGATCGAGCGGAACGGCCCGTTCGGCCAGGTGAGCAAGATCGTCGACCCGCTGCAACACGCCACCACCTTCGGCTACCGTCCGGACGGTTCGCTGCACACGGTCACCGACGCAATGAACCGCGTGATCACGCTCGAGACCAACGAGTCCGGGCAGGTCGTCAAGACCATCGACAAGGCGAACAAGACCACGCAGTACGGATATCACCTCGGCGACACGGTCTCCGCGACCGATCCGCTGGGCAACGTCCGGCGGTCGTTCGCCGACGCGGCCGGCCGGTTGATCCGCTCGACCGACGCCCAGGGCGGCGTCACAACCGCCACCTGGGACGGGGCCGGTCGGCTGAGGTCACTCACCGACCCGCTCGGCCGGACCACCACGTCCGAGTACGACGAGAACGGGAACCTGCACCGGGTCACCGACGCCCGGGACCACACGATGGTCTACATGTGGGACGACTCCGATCGGCTCTTCGAGATCACCGACGCGCTGAACCGGACGACCCGCTACACCTACGACCGGAACGGCAACCCGGAGACGGTCCGCAGTGCCGCCGGCAAGCTGACCGTCTACGGCTACGACGCACTGGACCAGATCACGTCGATCCGCTACGGCGTAGACGGTGACGCCGAGGAGAGCGAGGTCGGCTACACGTATGACGCGGCCGGCCGGCGCCGGACCATCGTGGACTCGGCGGCCGGGACCATCACCATCACGCCGGACGACTTCGACCGGACCGCCGACGTCACCGATCCGAACGGCACGGTCTCCTACGGCTACGACACCGCGGACCGGCGCATCTCGATGACGGTCGCCGGGCAGCCCGACACGACCTACGGGTACAACGACGCCAACCAGCTCACCGAAGTCACCCGCGGGGCACAGACCGCGACCATCGGCTATGACACGGCCGGGCGGCGTGCCTCGCTCTCGTTGCCGGGAGGCGTCGCGCAGACCTACGGGTTCGACGACGCCAGCCGGCTGACCGCAATTACGTACAAGTACGGCACCAACACTCTCGGCACGATCGGCTACACCCTCGACGCGCTCGGCCGGCCGGTGCACGTCGACGGTGCGTACGCGCGGGTCACCTTGCCGGAGGCGTCCGGGCCGGTCACCTATGACGCGGCCGACCAGCGCTCCGGCAGCACGTACGACGACGACGGGAACGTCATCGCCGACGGCGACGCGACGTACGCCTGGAACGCGCGTAACGAACTCACGCGCTTCACGCGCGGGGACACGACCGTCTCGTTCGGGTACGACGCGTTCGGCCGACGGGCCAGCCGCACGGTCGGCGCCACCACCACGAGCTACCTCTACGACGGGTTCAACGCGTTGCAGGAGAAGAGCGGCGACGCGGTCCTGGCCACCATGCTCACCGGCGCGGTCGACGAGGTGTTCTCGCGTAGTACCGCCGGCGGCTCGCAGTCGTTGCTGACCGACGCGCTGGGCAGCACGATCGCCACGACGGACGGCTCGGCGATCGGCGGGGAGTACACCTACGACCCCTACGGCGGCACCACGGCGACCGGCAACGATCTGGGCAACCCGACGCGGTTCACCGGCAGGGAGGACGACGGCGGCGGGCTGTACCACTACCGCAACCGCTACTACGCGCCCGGCCAGCAACGGTTCATCAGCAAGGACCCGCTCGGGCTGAGCGCGGGCGGCACCAACCCGTACGCGTACGTCGCCAACCAGCCGACCGCCCAGGTCGACCCGATGGGCACGAAGCCGAAGAAGCCGAACAACTGCGGCGGGGGCCCGAACCTGCCGGACGAGGACCCCGACGACCCGCGCAAGATCGTCGAGGACACCGCCCAGGAGATGGCGGACAAGGGCTTCGAGGAAATCGACCAGCGGCTGACCGACAGCCAGCGGGAGGCGTTGAAGGACGAGCCGTGGCTGATCGATCGCTTCCGCGGCTCCGAGGTGCACAAGATGACCCGCGACGCGCTGAAAGAACGCTACGGCGACCGGTTCGACTACCGCACCGTCGGCCCGGACTTCCTCGACACGCTGACCGGAAAGCTGATCGAACTCACCACGCCGGGCCAGGTGTCCGCGCACAAGCTGAAGGGCACGGACAAGACCAAGAAGGGCTACGACCCGGCGTACGCCACCTGCGACTACGCCACCTACCAGTGGACGAAGTAGCGTGGCAGCAGGCACGAGCGGAAGGTGGGGGCAAGATGCCGGATCGGCAGGTCGTCAGCGTCCGACACGAGCAGGTGGTCGGTGCCGACTACTCACGGCGGACGCTGGACCAGTTCGTTTCCGTCGGCTCGACCTTCACCGACTGCCGGTTCGACCGGACGCGCATCAACGACGCGGGCTTCGGCGCGGGGATGGAGCAGACGGAGTTCGTCGACTGTTCCTTCGACGGCACGTCGCTGCGGGCGGTCGGCGGCTTCACCCGGTTCGTCAGGTGCGCCTTCCGAAGCGTACGGGCGACCCAGGTGGCGCCCGACTACCTGGAGTTCGTCGACTGCACGTTCAGCGGGCGGATCACCGGGCTGCGGTTCTGGGGCGGCCCGCCCAACGGCGCCGGACGTTATGCCGGCACCGTCGACGCGCAGCGGGGCGCAGGGAGCCTGCCAATGCCTCCGGGCTATCGGGAGCTCGTCCTGCGTGAGCGGAACCAGATCCACGGCAACGACTTCAGCAATGCCCAGCTCGTCAAGGTGGAGTTCCGCTTCGGCGTGGACCTGACCGCGCAGAAGCTGCCGGTCGGGGAGGACTACGTCTACGTTCCGGACCCGGAAACCACGGTGTCGGCCGCCGTTGCCGAGCTGGGGCGCAGCCCTTCCGAGTACGCTCCCCGGGCACAGGAGTTCCTGATCAGCCTCATGCAACGCAGTGTCGGCGCGGGTCAGCGACAGCTGTGGATCCGCCCGAAGGACTTCGAGCGCAAGGGCGCCGTGCCCACCTACATTGCCCTCGCTGCGGACACCCTCCGCCACGTCCAGTCCTGATCCGTGCGCAGTCGTGGAGCGGGCAATCGGTTAACGGAAGTGGTCACCGCCGGGGAGCGGGCGCGCTCCCCGGATGCTCCCCACGTAAGGGCCGCCCGGCGGGGGTGCACGAGGGCGGGTTGATCATGTGAGCCAACGCTACGACCCGTAACGCTGTTCGGATCGTGTCAGGTTGGCCTGGTGTCAGCGGCCGACATCGGCTGCCCCGTCCCGTACGAAGGGATGGACGACTCGATCGCTCGGGGTGGTGCGATCGGGCCAGAGTCCCCGGACGAAGAGAAGGGGTTCGATGAACCCCGATCGATGGGTGCCAGCCAAACCTCTGGCGCCTACTTTCCGTTACGAACATGCTCACCGGTCGCCGTCGTCAACTACCGGATCTGCCGAGATGAGGACGTTCGTCGCGACGCTCCTGACGACTCTGGAAGGGCGTTCCTCCTGGCCCTGTCTGGCGGGTGAGCAATGGCACCCCAGTGGGTCAATCCGGGTCAGCAAGAGTCGGGAAGGATGTGTGCATGGTGACTCTGTTGGACGGCGTACTGGCAGACCTGGGGTTGATGGACATCGCCGGGCCCCGGCTGGCCGGAGATCCACAGCCTGCGGTGCTGGCGTCACCGCTCGCAGTCGCCGAATGCGCAATCGTGTCCGTGGCCGCCTGTCTCACGGCTGCCGCTGATCTGGCTTCTGCGCGCACCGGTCGGCGGCCTGACATCGCACTTGGCACGGAACATGTGGCGGCGGCGATGCGCAGCGAGGTTTGGCTTCGCGACGCGGACGGGCGGGGGATCGACGGCTTCGCTCCGCTGTCTCGGTTGTGGCGGGCCGCGGACGGTTGGGTGCGTACACATGCGAACTATCCGTGGCATCGGAAGGCTCTGCTGGCGTCCCTCGGTGTGAACGACGATCGTGACGCCGCGGTTCAGGCGCAGTTGGCTGACGTCATTGCCGCGCGCCCGGCGTTGGAGGTTGAGCGTGTCGTGTATGCCGCGGGAGGGCTGGCCGTGGCGGCTCGTACGCAGGCCCAGTGGCAGGCAGACGGTCAAATCAGCGCGATGGGGACGTCTCCGCTCGTGGGCATGGTGCCGCTCAGTCGTGGGTCGCTGCCGCTAGCCGAACCGGGCCAGCTTCCGGCGTCTGGGGTGAAGGTGCTCGATTTGACACGAGTCATCGCCGGCCCCGTTGGTACCCGAATGCTGGGCGCGCTCGGTGCCGACGTGCTACGAGTCGACGATCCGCATCGCCCGGAGTTGGCGCTGCATGCCGTCGATGGAGTGATCGGTAAGGCAAGCACAACCCTGGATGCCAGCACGGAGAACGGCCGTCAAGCTCTGCATCGCCTTCTCGACGAAGCCGACGTTCTCGTGACCGGCTACCGGCCCGGAGCGCTGCGCCGTCTTGGTCTGGAGCCTGACCAAGTTGCGGACCAGCACCCCGGCACCATCGTCGTCACGCTTTCGGCTTGGGGAACGGCTGGAACCTGGGGCACACGGCGCGGTTTCGACAGCCTGGTGCAGATCGCCACCGGCATCGGCTGGGCCACGAGCACGGATGGCATCCAACCCGGCGCGCTGCCCTGTCAGTTGCTCGACCACGCCACCGGCTATCTCATCGCTGCTGGTGCACTGGCTGCACTGGGTCGACGCGCCCGCACCGGCGACGCCACCCATGTCTCTGTATCCCTCGCCAGGACGGCACGATGGCTGCTCGACCAAGGCAGCATGCCAGCCAGGCAGAGCGCGGGCGATGACCCGAAGCGCAAAGCCGACACCTACCGGACAGCACTCGGAAACGGGTGGAGCACGATCAGCCCGCCGGGTCAGCTCGACGGCCGCCCGCTGAGCTGGCCTCACCTACCACCCGCCTACGCTCAGGCGCCGCCCGAATGGAGCTGAACGCCCGCGGCCACCCTGCGAGGAGGCTCGAGCTAGGCCACAGTTCCGGCGACGACCACGAACAGCGAACCTGAAGTAGCGGCGTCACACCATCCGCAATTGCCGCCGACCGAGCATGTGGGCCCAGTACGGCCGGCGCCGCGTGTAGCCGGCTGCCGCCGGACCGGGCGTCTCGTCCACCCGGTGAAGGCGGGTCGCCGGACGCCTCAGCTCAGGGATGGGGGCGTGAGCGGCGCCCGGTCCCGCCGTAGAGGTGTACGCGGTGGTCGGCATCGCGGTTCGGCTGGCCGCGCACGAAGCGGTCGTGGGTTACCTGGCCGTAGCTGACGTGCACCAGCCAATCCTCGTAGTACCAGCTCGGGGCGCAGGCGCAGCCGGTGAACCGGAAGTTGGCCCGGTAGCGGCCAACCTGCCCTGGAGTCAGCGCGAACAGGCGAGTTGACGCATACGGGCGCGGATAGGCCGCCGAACCGGGTAGCCGGTCGACGGTCACCGTCGCCTCGTCACGGCACAGCCAGAGACCGACGTCGCGAGCCTGCTCAACACCTCCGGCCAGTACCAGGTCACAGCGTTCGTAGTTGACCGCCTCGTCAGTCAGGACCTCGTGGATGACCACGTCGGTTTCCGGCAGCGGCCGGGGCAGGGCCACCGCCTGGTCGAGGCCGCGACGGGCATTCGCGGCCGGCGCACCGCGTGCCGCAGCCGTCCACCGCACACGGACCCGCTGGATGACGATCACACCCCAGCTTTGCCCAGCCCGCGTTCCACACGCCAGCCAGTTTCCGCACATACCCCCGATGGAACGCTGCCTCGCTGTCGGAGCGGCTTGATCAGGTACACGCACATGCCGCAGTCCGCTCATAGGTGGCGACGGCAGCCGCCGCTGCTGGCCGGTCGCGGCAAGTCGTTGCGGGTCGGCGCCGGTGGCGTCGGCGAGAATCCTCGCCATGTCCTATGACCTTGCGGTGTGGAAGGGCGATCGGCCCGCGAACGACGTTGCCGCGACGGCGGAGTTCAAGCGCCTGTACGACCGCTACATCGAATCTGATGACGTGGTCGAGCCCACCGCACGCATCGCCGCGTACGTGACGGCGTTGCTGGACCGCTATCCCGACATCGAAACGGACGCCGGTGCGGACAGTCCCTGGTCCACCGGTCCATTGCTGAGCGAGGCGAGCGGGCCGCTGGTGTACTTCCCGATGGTGTGGAGCCGCTGTGACGACGTCTCGGCCTGGGCGGCACTGCTTGCCGGTGAGCACGGACTGAGCTGCTACGACCCGCCATGGAATCAGCTGCGCACACCCTGGACCGAGCCGTAGCAGTTCTAATTAGCTGACGTCAGCTTGAGGTCGCGCCGTACGCGAGCCGGATCTTGACGGGATACGTCGGATCCTGACGCAGGTGTCCGCGGACCACTACTCCGCTGCGCACACTCGAGCCGACGGCTGACAGACCTCGTCGTAAGCCGGGAACGGGGGCTTGTAGCCCACGATTACAACATCGTTCCTGGCCCGGCAGTCGATTGCCGGTCGGCGGCGCGGCCGAGGGCGAGCAGGCGCAGGGTCCGTTCCCGTCGGTGCACCGCCGCCACCGCGACCGCCACTGTCAGCGGCGGGGTCAGTGCCAACGCCAGCCATTGCGTCAGGTTGAGGCCGAGAGGGAGCCCATTGAACATCCAGTTCTGGATCCCAACCCGGGTGATCAGCAGTGTCGCGCCGACCGGGGCGAGCAGCGCGAGCAGCCGGCGCCGTAGCGGTGCCGGCGTTCTCACCACGGCGAGGGCGCCGAGCGTGAAGCCGGCGCTGAGCAGCACCGCTTCGAGATAGGTGACGTTATTGGTAAAGATCCAGTTGGTCCGAAGATTCCCGGTGTAGGCCCACTCCCACCGCCACCGCGAGACGAGGATGAACGTGATCGTGGGCGCACCGGTGACGAGCAGTGCCGCGCCGGTGAGCAGTGCGAGCCGCCGAGGTCCGAGGAAAGCGACCGGGCGGAGCGCCGCGACGGTGAGCGCCGCCGCGGCCACCACGGCGAGTGCTACCGGCCAGGAGTTGAAGAACAGGTAGGTGGCGTAGGCGTCGGCCGCCCGCGCCGCTTCGAGGGCGGCGGCGGCCCAGGCGAGCGCCGCTGCCGTCCTGCGCCCCCCGACTGCGGCCATCGCCACCACTGCGGCCCAGGCGACCACCGGCGGCCAGGAGTAGTACCACGAGCCCTCGTCGAAGTGCTCCCAGTGACCGCTTTGCACGGCCAAAGTGAAGTTGAGCAGCACGAGGCGCGCGGCGTACGCGAGCATGGCCAGCGGGGCGAGCAGGCCCAGTACCGCTGCGGCATCCCGCCATGGCTGATCGGACAGCCTGGTGACCGTGCACCGGGCGCGAGCCTGCAGCGCGCCGAAGAGCAGGTCGAGCGCGTCCCGCGCCCGCGGCCGGCTCCGCTGTGGACCACCGTCGTCAAGCAGCACGCCGAGCATCTCGTCCTCGTACTGCCGGCGATGTTCCCAGGGGTAGCAGGCCAGCAGCCAGCGGTAGGTTCGTTCCAGCGTCATGCCGCTCCACCGTTCGTCAGCAGGCCGGTGCGCCGCAGCCGCACGGTGGCGGCATCGGCGTTGCTGCGCAGCCGGGCGGTCTCCTCGGCCAGGCGCTGGGCGCCCAGTGCGGTGAGCCGGTAGTAGCGGCGCAGCCGCGACTGCACCAGCTCCTCACGCTCCACCTCGGCCAGGCCGTCGGCGCGCAGCCGGTCCAACGCGGCGTACAGGGTGCCCGCGCGCAGGTCGACCCGCCCGTCGGAGATCCGCCGGACTTCCTCCAGGATCGCGTATCCGTGCTGGGGTGCCTCGACCAAGGCGGTGAGGATCAGGAAGGTAGGTTCCCGCATGGGTGTTTCTTTCATGCAGTCACTATATACAGGTTACCTGCATATACAAGATGGTGTTGCATGTCGGCCTACGCCGCTAAGCCATCCGCCCAAGGGCGGTCACGCTCTTGTCACGACGTGCAGATCGGCCGGATAGGGGTGCAGGGCCTCCCTGACGATCTCGTTGGTGACGTACGGGCAGCAGAAGTCGGCCGTGCCGATGTGGTTGATGCCCAGGTGCACGGCCTCGCGCAGTCAGCCATGGCAGCGTCGCTGTCGGCCGGCGGACCGAACACGTGTACGCAGTGGCCCGCGACTAAAACCCTGGCGTACTGAGCCGCCGCTGTTCATACGTTGAGGAGGTTGGCACGGTCGGTCGGCCAGCCGGTACGGCTCTGCGGGTCTGGCGCCAGTCCCAAGGGACCATGGGGGCAGCGCCGCGCTCGTGGTGGAGGCAAGCCACCAGCATTCCCCGAAGCTTCTGATGCTGTGATCCGGTTGGGATGCCGCCTTCGCGCCCAAACGCCTCAGGCTGTGAGGAGAATCGTCCATGCGAGCCGTCGCGAGGTCGCCGTAGATGATCATGTGCTCCCAGTTTGCTCCCAACGTAAGGAGCAGAAAAGAAACGGCTCGTTACCGATGATCCGGTAACGAGCCATTTGACCTGCTTATATAGTTGGTGGGCGATACTGGGTTTGAACCAGTGACCTCTTCCGTGTCAAGGAAGCGCGCTCCCACTGCGCCAATCGCCCTCGCTTGTAGCCGAGGTGGAGACGGGATTTGAACCCGTGTACACGGCTTTGCAGGCCGTTGCCTCGCCTCTCGGCCACTCCACCGAGGTAGCCCCCGACATGTGGCGGCATCTCCGAGCGGACGACGGGACTCGAACCCGCGACCCTCACCTTGGCAAGGTGATGCGCTACCAACTGCGCTACGTCCGCTTGTCTTCCGAAGTTTCCGGTGACGGATGAGAACTTTAGCCGAGCCCGCGATCAGATGCCAACTCGGGGCCCCGGTCGGCGGCGTCAGGATCGCTGGCCACGCACGCCCTTCCCGACGTCCCAGTACCGGCCTGATCACGGCCCGGTCGGATCGGTGGATGGGCGCAGAGCTGTGTGCCACTGGTTCCAGCAGATACTCGCGAGCCCTCCGCCACCGCCCCTACAGCATCCTAGGAACCTGGGAATGGAGGGCGGTCGGGGTGGTGGCGGAGGGACGGCGGAGGGGGCGGACGGGTTACTTCGCGGCGTGGGGGTCTGATCATCTTCCTGGCCGGCGTGCTGCCGCTGGTCTTCCTCGCATACCGGTCGAAGGCGACCAACGCCACCCGGTCTCGACCGGGCCGGTAAGTTGCCGGGCCGGTCGCTCCTCGTCGTCGTAGGTCACGGCGGCGTTGACGTCCGGGGTGGCCAGGGCGGCAAGTTCGTCCCGCCCGATCCGGGCGACCGATCCCGCCGAGCCCTCCGGATCGGGGTCGGCCTCCGCCGCCGGAGGGATTCTGGCCACACCGTCTGGCAGAAGCGGACACTACTACGGGGCACCGAAGGTTACCGATCTCTCTCGGCCCGGTGGTTGACTCGCTTCGGTGCGACGGGTCAGGGGCGGACGTGCGGCTTCTGATGCGCTAGTGGACAGTCTGACCCGCTAGTAACTTATCCGACGTGTTGATAGCTTATTGTGCCGACCGGAATGGGCTAACGTAGCCGCGTGACGAGACGTGCGGCAGAGGTGCGGTTGGATGCGCTACTACGCACCGCCTGCGACGTGATCGCGACGCGTGGCCTGGCCAACACGCGTACGGCCGACGTGGCCCAGGCCGCCGGGGTGAGCCAGGCGCTGGTCTTCTACCACTTCGCCACGAAGGAGCGACTGGTCGCCCAGGCGTTCGCGTACGCCGCGGAGCAGGATCTGGCCCGACTCGAGACGGTGCTCCGCTCCCCCGCCACCCCACTGGTCAAGCTGAAGAAGCTGCTCCGCCTCTACGTCCCGCCGGGCCGGTCCCGGTCCTGGGCCATGTGGATCGACGGCTGGTCGGAGTCACTGCGCACGCCGGAGCTGGAGAAGGTGTCGCGGCGGTTCGACCTGCGCCGGCGGGAAGGGCTCGGCGAGGTGATCACGGCCGGGGTCGCGGCCGGGGTGTTCAACTGTGACGATCCGGCCGGAGCCGCCTGGCGGATCAACGGCCTGATCGACGGGCTGGCCGTGCAGATGGCGGTGCACTACCGGGTGATACCGCGCCGTCAGCTCACCGAGTGGGTGCGGCTCTCGGTCGCCCGCGAACTCGGACTGCTCGCCGACCAACTGGACTGATCGTGCGGCTGACCGGGTCGGTCGGCACACCCGACGAACCGCTGCCGTCGACCGGCTCGGCCCTCGTTCGGTTCGGTCTCCCTTCGGTGCGGCCGACGCTCGGCTCGGTCTCCGTGCACCTGGCTGACCGCGCTCGACTCGGGCCGCTTCCCGGGCGGGCGGCGGGGTGGCCGGGCAGAATCGGGCCATGGAACTGCTGACGACGTACCGGCGCACGGTGGCCGGGTTCGCCGACCTGGTCGGCCGGGTCGGTGCCGACCGGTGGTCCGGGGCGACGCCCTGCGCCGACTGGGACGTCCGGACCCTGGTGAACCACGTGGTCGGCGAGGAGTGCTGGTCGGTGCCGCTCTTCGACGGCGCCTCGCTGGCCGAGGTCGGCGACCGGTTCTCCGGTGACCTGCTGGGCGCCGATCCCGCCGCCTCGGCCCGGGACGCGGCCGACCAGGCGTGCCGGGCCGTCGCCGACCCCGCCGTCCTGGACCGGACGGTCGAGTTGTCGGCCGGGCCGACGCCGGGCCGGGAGTACCTGCACCAGTTGCTGGCCGAACACCTGGTGCACGGCTGGGATCTGGCGGTGGCGATCGGCGTCGAACCCCGGCTCGATCCGGCCGGCGTCGAGGAGTGTGCCCGCTGGTTCGCCCGGCACACGTCGCTGTACCGGGACAGTGGGCTGACCGACCCGGCCGTACCGGTTCGGCCGGAGGCGGGCCAGCAGGACCGGCTCGTCGCCGGGTTCGGCCGGGATCCGGGGTGGCGTCCCGACTCGTGAGGCCGCGCTCTCGAGTTCCCGATCGACCTCTGAATCGATTCATCAACGTGCCGCCATTCCGCCGGTCGGCCCGGGGTCCGCTCCGGTCGACAGAGCCTCCGTTGACAGGCCCCGCCAGTCGACGGTACCTTCGTGCGGTTTGTTGAATGGTTTCATCACCGCCCGCCACCGGGGGTGTACACACCCCGGCGCGGGTGTGGGCGCCAGGAGCCGATGGGAAAGTCGACCATGACAACTGGGACCCTGCGCAGGCCACCGCCCCGGCCTGCCGCACCGGGCGGTGCCGGCAGCGGAGCACGGCCCCGATACCGGCGCAACCGGCCCGGGATCGCGTACCTCTTCCTCTCCCCCTGGGTGGTCGGGGCGCTGCTGCTGACCGTCGGCCCCATGCTCGCCTCGCTCTACCTGTCCTTCACCGACTACGACCTCTTCACCTCCCCGCAGTGGGTCGGCCTGGAGAACTACCAGCGGCTCTTCGCCGACGACGCGCGGTTCCTCGCCTCGGCCAAGGTCACCGCGATGTACGTGCTGATCTCCGTACCGTTGAAGCTGGCCGCCGCCCTCGCGGTGGCGATGCTGCTCAATCGCAAGCGGCGCGGGCAGGGGTTCTACCGGTCGGCCTTCTACGCCCCCTCGCTGCTCGGCACCGGGGTGGCAATCGCGCTGGTCTGGCGGGCGATGTTCACCGACGCCGGTGTGGTCGACTCGGTCACCGGCACCTTCGGCTGGGACACCGGCGGCTGGATCAACGAACCCGACTACGCCCTCTACGTGCTGATCATCCTGGCCGTCTGGCAGTTCGGCGCGCCAATGGTGATCTTCCTGGCCGGTCTCAAGCAGATTCCGACCGAGCTGTACGACGCCGCCGCGGTGGACGGCTCCGGCACCTGGCGCACGTTCCGGTCGGTGACGCTGCCGATGCTCTCCCCGATCATCCTGTTCAACCTGGTGCTGGAGACGATCCACGCGTTCCAGGCGTTCACCCCGG
Source organism: Plantactinospora sp. B6F1 (assembly GCF_040120695.1). Taxonomy (NCBI): domain Bacteria; kingdom Bacillati; phylum Actinomycetota; class Actinomycetes; order Micromonosporales; family Micromonosporaceae; genus Plantactinospora; species Plantactinospora sp. B6F1. The sequence goes on from NZ_JBEEAC010000036.1 coordinate 39,907, forward strand.
CGTTCATCGTCAGCGGTGGCCGGGGCGGACCGAGCAACTCGACCCTGTTCTACACGCTCTACCTCTACGAACGCGGGTTCTCGCAGTTCCGGATGGGATACGCCTCGGCGATGGCCTGGATCCTGCTGCTCGTCATCGCGATCATCACGGCACTGTTCTTCGGCACCTCGCGTCGCTGGGTGTTCTATTCCGGGGAGGACCGGTGAGCACGCTCTCCGACGGCCTGCCGACCCGTACTCCGGCGACTCGGCGGCCGGGTGCGGCCGGAGCACGGCTGCGTACGGTCGGCTGGCACGCGCTGATCATCGCCGTACTGGCCCTGCTGCTGTATCCGGTGGCGTGGCTGCTGGCCACCTCGATCAAGCCGACCGACGAGATCCTGTCCAGTCTGAGCCTGCTGCCGAGCCGGCTGGCCCCGGAGAACTACACCGCCGCGCTGGACGGGATCGCCGGGATCGGCGTCTGGCAGTTCTTCGCCAACTCGGTGATCGTGGCGGTCGGCGCGGTGATCGGCAACCTGGGCTCCTGCGCGCTGGCCGCCTACGCCTTCGCCCGACTGCGGTTCAGGCTCCGCGGCCCACTGTTCGCGTTCACCCTGCTGACCATCATGCTGCCGTACCACGTGGTACTGATCCCGCAGTACACGATCTTCCAGAAGCTGGACCTGGTCGGCACCTTCGTGCCGCTGATCCTGCCCAAGCTGCTCGCCACGGACGCGTTCTTCGTCTTCCTGATGGTGCAGTTCATCCGGGGCCTGCCCCGGGAACTCGACGACGCGGCCGAGATCGACGGCTGCGGCCCGGTGCTCACCTTCCGGTACGTGATCCTGCCGCTGCTCAAGCCGGCCCTCGTCACCACCGCCATCTTCACCTTCATCTGGACCTGGAACGACTTTTTCAGCCAGCTCGTGTACCTCAACGACCCGGAGACGTACACGCTGCCGCTGGCGCTGCGACTCTTCATCGACCAGACCAGCGAGTCGGCATTCGGGCCGATGTTCGCGATGTCGGTGCTGAGCATCGTCCCGGTGCTGCTCTTCTTCCTGGCTTTCCAGCGCTATCTGGTCGAGGGGATCGCCACCTCCGGGCTGAAGGGCTGACACGCTGACGGGCCGACAGGCTGGAGGGCTGGAGGGCTCACGGGCTGGCGGTCGGCTCGGTGGCCGGCGTGCGGCGCCGACGGGCTGACGATCGGGTCCGCCGGGTGCGGCCGGGGCGCCCGGTCGGGTCCGCCGAGCGGGGCTGGGGCCGGTCAGGAGACCAGGGCCGGCCTCAGTGCCTCGACCTCGTCGCGGGTCAGTTCGCCGTCCGCGACCACGATCCGGTGCCGGCGCCGCACCGCGGTGCCGGCCGGGACCGGCAGGGTCCGGTCGAAGGCGAGCGCGACGCAGACCCCGGGGTAGATCCCGGTCCGCACGAACCAGTGGTCGCCGTCGGCCAGGCCGGCGAAGACCAACGTGTACGGCCGGCCGCCGGCCGCCGCGCCGACCATCGCCAGCCAGGGCTCGGTGCTGCCGTTGACCCGCTGCTCTCCCTCGGCGCCCGCCGTGAAGGCCCGGTTGGGCCCCGGGGCGACCCGCCAGAAGAAGCCGCCGTACCCGGCGCCGTCCGGCCGGCCGTTGGTGGCCGGGCTGCCGAGCAGGATGTCCCGGTCGGCCGGTGCGGTCAGGGTGTAGCCGAAGTCGAGCAGCCAGGCGTCGGCGCGGGTGGCGAGCTCGGCCGCGGCGACCCGCCGCTCCTCGGTCAGCAGGGTCGCGCCGGCCGGGTCCAGCCAGCGCAGCCGCTGGGCGAAACCACCGTCACCCGGGCCACCGCCGGACGGGCCACCGTCACCCGGGCCACCGCCGGACGGGCCACCGTCACCCGGGCGATCGCCGGACGGGGCGGCTCCGGACGGGGCGGCGCTCGGTGCCGGTCCGTCGGCCAACCAGGCGTCGTGCACGATGCGGCCGTGGTCGTCCAGCCAGGTGTAGCCGGCGTCCCGGACGTAGGTCCGGCCGCCCCAGAGGTTGGTGCCCGAGACGTCCTGCATCGCTACGGAGACTCCGAGGTGCCAGCGGTGGTCCTCGGGCAGTGTGTCGGTCACCACGACCCCGGCGAGGGTACGCACCGGATGCAGGTATGGCCGGGGCCCCCAGCGCGGGTCGACGTTCGGGTCGTCGAGGATGTACTCCGCCACGGTCTCGCCGCGCACCTGCAGCCGTACCCCGGTCAGGTCCTCGCCCATGCTCGCCGTCCTCGGTCCCTCGCTCGAATGGGTGGGTGGGTGCCGGTCGGTGACACCGCATGGGAAAGCGCTTCCCCTGCCGGACAGGGTACCGAGGGTGGCGCCGTGCGGGAACCACGGCGCCGGGCCACGGCGCCGATCGGCGACCGCCACGCGCCGCTGACGGAGAATGGCTCGGTGTTACGGTGCACGGTGCCCCCGGACCGACGGCGGCCAGGCGGTCCGGACCACGCCCAGCTGGGCGAGGCCGGCCACCCGACCGGCGAGGTGCCCCCGGGGCCGTGCGCCGGAGGGCTACTGTCGCCTCGCGCGGTCGACGGGCCGGTGCGCCGGATTCAGGGTCCGGCACGCTGCCGGGTCGCATCGCCGGATAATCTTGACACGTTTCAGCCCGACGATCGGGGCTGCGGGAGGAGACGGTGGTGCCGGGACCAGCGGTGAGCATCCGCGACGTGGCCAGCCAGGCGGGAGTGTCGGTCGGCACGGTCTCCAACGTGCTCAACCGGCCGGACATCGTCGCGGCGTCGACCCGTAACCGGGTACTCGCCGCGATCAACGAGCTGGGTTTCGTGCCCAACGACGCCGCCCGCCAGTTGCGCCGGGGCCGGGGCCGCACCCTCGGCCTGGTGGTGCTGGACGTGGCGAACCCGTTCTTCACCGACGTCGCCAAGGGGGTCGAGGACGCCACCGGCGCGGCCGGGATGGCGGTGATCTTCTGTAACAGCGACGGCGACCCGGCCAAGGAGAGCAGATACCTGGACCTGCTGGAGGAGCAGCGGGTCCAGGGAGTGCTGATCACCCCGGTCGACGACGCCAACGAACGGCTGGTCCGGCTCCGGGACCGGGGCGTACTCGTGGTCCTGCTGGACCGGCGCTCGACCCGGCCGGACGTCTGCTCGGTCGCCGTCGACGACCGACTCGGCGGCGAGTTGGCCATGCGGCACCTGGTGGAGGCCGGCCACCGGCGGATCGCCTTCGTCGGCGGCCCGTGGCGACTGGAACAGGTGCGGGATCGCTACCACGGTGCCGTGCACGCGCTGGACGAGGCCGGGCTCGCCGAGGAGACCCTGCGCCGGTTCGAGACACCGAGCCCGACCGTGGCGGCCGGCCGGGACGCCGCGTCGCGGATCCTCGGGCAGCCGAGGTCCGCCCGGGCCACCGCGGTCTTCTGCGCCAACGACCTGCTGGCGCTCGGGGTACTCCAGGAACTCACCCGGCAGCAGGTGCGGGTGCCGGAGGACATCGCGCTGGTCGGCTACGACGACATCGACTTCGCCGCCGCGGCGGCGGTGCCGCTCTCCTCGGTACGCCAGCCACGGCAGCGGCTCGGCCAGACGGCGGCACAGTTGATGCTGGACGAGGCGAACGACCCGGAGAACCACCGGCACCAACAGGTGATCTTCGAACCCGAGCTGGTGGTCCGGGAGTCCAGCCAGTACGCCCGTACCCCGGGCTGACGCGTACTCCCGGACCGACGCGCACGCCGAGCTGACCTGCGGGCCCGGCCCCGGCGGCCGTCGGCGGACCGGCCCGGTTTCTTGACAGTTCAGTGACGGCGCTCGTATGTTGGGTGCGACGTGTTGAAACGGTTCATTCATTGGGAGGCCGCCGATGCGGCGAGTCTGCTTCGTCCTCCGGGTCCGGCCCGACCGGCTGGCCGAATACCGCGAACGACACGCGGCGGTCTGGCCGGAGATGCTCCGGGCGCTGCGCGCCGCCGGCTGGCACGACTACTCACTCTTCCTGCACGACGACGGGCTGCTGGTCGGGCACTTCCGCACCGAGGACCTGGCCGCGTCGCTCGCCGCGATGGAGGCCACCGACGTCAACGCCCGGTGGCAGGCCGAGATGGCCCCCTTCTTCGTCGGACTCGACGGCCGCCGCCCCGACGAGGGGTTCGTCGTCCTCGACGAGATCTTCCACCTGGACGCGCAACTCGCCGCGCTGGGCAACACCGCGCTCGACACAACGGAGGCCTGACATGACCGAGACCGACGTCCGGGCGGCGCTGCGGGCGCAGCGGATCGAGGTGCCCTCCTGGGCGTACGGCAACTCGGGCACCCGGTTCAAGGTGTTCACCCAGCCGGGGGTGCCGCGCAACCCGGAGGAGAAGATCGCCGACGCGGCACAGGTGCACGCGTACACCGGAGTCGCCCCGGTGGTCTCGCTGCACATCCCCTGGGACCGGGTCGACGACTTCGGCAAGCTCGCCTCGTACGCGGCCGAGCAGGGGGTGCGGATCGGCACCATCAACACCAACGTCTTCCAGGACGACGACTACCGGCTGGGCAGCGTCACCAACCCCGACCCGCGGATCCGGCGCAAGGCCCTGGGCCACCTGCTGGAGTGCGTCGACATCATGGACGTCACCGGCTCGCGGGACCTGAAGCTGTGGTTCTCCGACGGCACCAACTACCCGGGCCAGGACGACATCCGGGCCCGGCAGGACCGGCTCGCCGAGGCGCTGCACGCCACCTACTCCCGGCTCGGGCCGGACCAGCGGATGCTGCTGGAGTACAAGCTCTTCGAGCCGGCCTTCTACCTGACCGACGTGCCGGACTGGGGCACCGCGTACGCGCACTGCCTGAAGCTGGGTGAGCGGGCGCAGGTGGTGATCGACACCGGCCACCACGCCCCGGGCACCAACATCGAGTTCATCGTCGCCTTCCTGTTGCGCGAGGGAAAGCTCGGCGCCTTCGACTTCAACTCCCGGTTCTACGCCGACGACGACCTGATGGTCGGCGCTGCCGACCCGTTCCAGCTTTTCCGGATCATGCACGAGATCGTCCGGGCCGACGCGCTGCGGGCCTCCTCCGGGGTGAACTTCATGCTCGACCAGTGCCACAACATCGAGCCGAAGATCCCGGCGCAGATCCGTTCGGTGATGAACGTCCAGGAGGCGACCGCCAAGGCACTGCTGGTCGACGCCGACGCGCTGGCCGCCGCGCAGACCGCCGGGGACGTGCTCGGCGCCAACGGGGTGCTGATGGACGCCTACAACACCGACGTACGACCGCTGCTGGCGAGCGTACGCGAGGAGATGGGCCTCGATCCGGACCCGATGGCCGCGTACGCCCGCTCCGGGTACGCAGCGCGGATCGCCGCCGAGCGGGTCGGCGGGCAGCAGGCCGGCTGGGGGGCGTGACCATGGGCACCGGACCGACCAATCCGGAGGTCGCCGCGCTGCTCGGCCGGGGACACCGGCTCGGCGCCGACCGGCGCAACACCAACTACGGCGGCGGTAACACCTCGGTCAAGGCGACCGGCACCGACCCGGTCACCGGCGGCCCGACCGAACTGCTCTGGGTCAAGGGCTCCGGCGGGGACATCGGTACCTTGACCGAGGCCGGGCTGGCGGTGCTCCGGCTGGACCGGCTGCGGTCCCTGGTCGATGTCTACCCGGGGGTGGACCGCGAGGACGAGATGGTCGCCGCCTTCGACCACTGCCTGCACGGCCGGGGCGGTGCGGCACCGTCGATCGACACCGCGATGCACGGCCTGGTCGACGCCGCGCATGTCGACCATCTGCACCCGGACGCCGGGATCGCGCTGGCCACCGCCGCCGACGGCCCCGAGCTGACCCGCCGCTGCTTCGGCGACCGGGTGCTCTGGGTGCCGTGGCGCCGGCCCGGCTTCCAGCTCGGCCTGGACATCGCCGCGATAGCCCGGGACAACCCACAGGCGATCGGCGTGATCCTCGGCGGGCACGGGATCACCGCATGGGGCGCCACCAGCGCCGAGTGCGAGGCCCGATCGCTGGAGATCATCGAGACCGCGACCCGGTTCCTGGCCGAGCACGGCCGGCCGGAGCCGTTCGGCGCGGTGATCGGTGAGTACGCCGCGCTGCCGGTCCACCGACGCCGGGAGCGGGCCGCCGCACTGGCCCCGACGCTGCGCGGGCTGGCCAGCACCGACAGCCGGCAGCAGGGGCGGTTCCAGGTCGGACACTTCACCGACGACGAGGCCGTGCTGGACTTCCTCTCCCGCACCGAGCACCCGAGGCTGGCCGCGCTCGGCACCTCCTGCCCGGACCACTTCCTGCGGACCAAGGTCCGGCCGCTGGTGCTGGACCTGCCGCCGGACGCGCCGCTGCCGGAGGTGGTGGCGCGGCTGCGGGAGCTGCACGAGACGTACCGGAAGGACTACCGGGCCTACTACGAGCGCTACGCCGGCCCGGACTCGCCGCCGATCCGCGGCGCCGACCCGGCGATCGTGCTGGTGCCCGGGATCGGGATGTTCAGCTTCGGCCGGGACCGGCAGACCGCCCGGGTCGCCGCCGAGTACTACCTCAACGCGATCAACGTGATGCGCGGTGCGGAGGCGGTCTCCCGGTACGCCCCGATCGACGAGGCGGAGAAGTTCCGGATCGAGTACTGGCAACTCGAACAGGCGAAGCTGCGCCGGATGCCGAAGCCGAAGACCCTGGCCGGCCGGGTAGCGCTGGTCACCGGCGGCGGCTCCGGGATCGGCGCGGCGATCGCCCGGCGGCTGGCCGCCGAGGGCGCCTGCGTGGTGGTCGCCGACCGCAACGCCGAGGGTGCGGCGGAGGTGGCCGGGGAGATCGGCGGCACCGACCGGGCGGTCGCGGTGCCGGTGGACGTGACGGACGCGTCCGGGATCGAGGCGGCGTTCGCCGAGGCCGCGCTCGCCTTCGGCGGGGTCGACCTGGTGGTCAACAACGCCGGGCTCTCCATCTCGAAGTCGCTGCTGGCCACGACCGAGGCGGACTGGGACGTGCAGCACGACGTGATGGCCAAGGGCTCCTTCCTGGTCTCCCGGGCCGCCGCCCGGCTGATGCTCGACCAGGGCCTCGGCGGGGACATCGTCTACGTCTCCAGCAAGAACTCCGTCTTCGCCGGGCCGAACAACATCGCGTACAGCGCGGCAAAGGCGGACCAGGCGCACCAGGTACGCCTGCTCGCCGCCGAGTTGGGCGAGCACGGCATCCGGGTCAACGGGGTCAACCCGGACGGCGTGGTACGCGGCTCCGGGATCTTCGCCAGCGGCTGGGGCGCCCAGCGCGCCGCCGTGTACGGGGTACCGGAGGAGGAGCTGGGCGCGTACTACGCCCGGCGCACCCTGCTGAAACGGGAGGTGCTGCCGGAGCACGTCGCGAACGCGGTCTTCGCGCTGACCGGCGGCGAGCTGTCGCACACCACCGGACTGCACGTACCGGTCGACTCCGGCGTGGCCGCGGCGTTCCTGCGATGAGCGCGGCCGTTCCTGCGATCAGTATGGCCGTTCCTGCGACGAGCGCGGCCGTTCCTGCGACGAGCGCGGCGTTGCTTCGATGAGCGGCTCGACCGCCGTGGCCGCCGTCGACCTCGGCGCCGCCAGCGGCCGGGTGATGCTGGCCGAGGTCGGCGCCGACGGGGTGGCACTGACCGAGGTGCACCGGTTCGACAACGGGCCGGTCCGGCTGCTCGACACGCTGCACTGGGACGTTCCTCGGCTCTACGCCGAGACACTGGCCGGGCTGCGGGCCGCGCTGCGCCGCCGGCCGGACCTGGCCAGCGTCGGTATCGACTCGTGGGCGGTGGACTACGGCCTGCTGGACGCCACCGGCGCGCTGGTCGGCAACCCGGTGCACTATCGGGACCGGCGTACCGACGGGGTGCCGGAGCGGGTGGTCGCGGCGCTCGGCGCCGACTACCTCTACCGGACGACCGGGCTGCAACTGCTGCCGTTCAACACGCTGTTCCAGCTCACCGCCGAACTCGGCACCCCGGCCCTGGACCGGGCGCAGACGCTGCTGCTCATCCCGGATCTGCTCGGCTACTGGCTGACCGGGGTGGCCGGGAGCGAGGTGACCAACGCCTCGACGACCCAGCTGCTGGATGTGCGTACCCGGCGGTGGTCGACCGAGCTGATCGCCCGGGCCGGGCTGCCGGCCCGGCTGTTCGGCCCACTACGCCAGCCCGGCGACCCGGTCGGCGAGCTGCGGCCGGAGGTGCGGGAGGCGGTCGGTACCGAGCGGCCGGTGCCGGTGACCGCGGTCGGCTCGCACGACACCGCGTCGGCGGTGGCGGCGGTACCGGCCGAGCACGACCGGTTCGGCTACATCTCCTGCGGCACCTGGTCGCTGGTCGGGGTCGAGCTGCCGGCGCCGGTGCTCTCCGAGGCGAGCCGGGCGGCCAACTTCACCAACGAGGCCGGGGTGGACGGGACCGTCCGCTACCTGCGCAACGTGATGGGGCTCTGGCTGCTCCAGGAATCGCTGCGGGTGTGGCGGTCCCGAGGTGCCGTCGGCGACCTGACCGAGCTGCTCGCCGCTGCGGCCCGGCAGCCCTCGCTGGCCGCCGTGGTCGACCCGGACGACCCGGAGTTCCTGCCGCCGGGTGACATGCCGGCCCGGATCGCCCGGGCGTGTGCCCGGCGCGGCGAGCCGGTACCGGACGGGCCGGCGGCGACCACCCGGTGCATCCTGGACAGTCTCGCCCTGGCCCACCGGGTCGCGGTACGCCAGGCGCAGCGGCTCTCGGGCCGGGACGTGGACGTGCTGCACGTGGTCGGTGGCGGGGCCCGCAACGAGCTGCTCTGCCAGCTCACCGCCGATGCCTGCGGACTGCCGGTGGTCGCCGGGCCGGTGGAGGCGACCGCGCTGGGCAACGCGCTGGTGCAGGCGCGGGCGCTCGGCGTACTGGACGGCGGGCTGGCGGAACTGCGCGGGCTGCTGCGGCGTACCGGGGCGACCCGGACCTACCGGCCCCGGGCCTGCGGCGAGCCCGCCTGGCGGGCGGCGGCGGCCCGGGCCGGCCTCGCCGACGGATAGCCGCGGTCCCGCCCAGGCCGGGCCGACGGACAGCCGGTCCCGGCCGCGCCGACGACGGCCGGCCGGGGCCCCGCCCCGGCCGGCATCACCGGCGAGTCGCGGGTCACCGGCGCCGAGGTGAGCCACGCTCGGAACCGGCAAAAGACATCCATCAGCGCACTTATCTGTTAAGAAGGGACGAACTGGACAGATAACCGCCGGAGGTTGACAGATGGTGACGCAGTCGCGGCCGCGATCCCGGACGGACGGCCTCGGACGGGCCGACAGCCGGGCGGACCTCACCGGGCTACGCGCCATCGCCATCGGATCGCTGCTGCTCGGTGCCGCCGGTACCAGCCTCGTCCCCGGCGGCTTCGTCGGTGTCGACGTCTTCCTGGTGATCTCCGGTTTCCTCGTCACCGGCGCCCTGCTACGGACCTGGCGGCGGACCGGCCGGATCGACCTGACCGGATTCTTCGCCCGGCGGGTCCGCCGGGCGTTGCCGGCCGGCGCGCTGGTGGTCGCCGCGTCGCTGCCGCTGGCGGTGGCCTTCCTGCCCCCGGACCGCTGGTCCGCGACCGGATGGGACGTGCTGGCCGGTGCCGGGCAGGTGCTGAACTGGCGACTCGCCGCGCAGGACGCCCAGGCCGTCGTCCCGGATGCCGACGCCAGCCTGCTGGCTCCGCTCTGGGCGGTCGGGGTCGGCGCGCAGTTCATGCTGGTCTGGCCGCTGCTGGCGGCCGGCATCGCGGCCTGGACGGTACGCCGGTGGAGCCGGCGCGGCACCGGTCGGTTGGCACTGACCGGCCCGCTGCTGGGCACCATCGGTCTACTCGCGGTCGGCTCGTTCGGCTGGTCGGTCTGGCACACCGCCGCCGAACCGGGAGGCGCCTTCCTGGTCACCACCACCCGGTTCTGGGAGCCGGCTCTCGGTGCCGGGCTCGCCCTGCTCGGCACGCGGCTGGCCGGGCTGCCCCGGCGCCTCGGCACCCTGCTCGGCTGGGCGGGACTGGCCGCCATCGCGCTCGCCGTGCTCACCCTGCGGCCCGGTCCGGCGTTTCCCGGACCGCTGGCCCTGCTGCCCGCGCTCGGTGCGGCCGCGATCATCGCCAGCGGCGCGATCACCCGGCCGACCGACGCCACGGGTACGGCGACGGGACCCGGAGGGGTGTACCGGGCACTGGGCGCACGGCCGTTGCGGGCGCTGGGGTCGGTCAGCTATCCGCTCCACCTCTGGCACTGGCCGCTACTGGTCGCCGCGCACGCCCGGTTCGGCGACCTCCCGCCGACGGCCTACCTCGGCGTACTCGGCGGGGCCGTGATCCTCGCCGTGCTCACCCACCGGTACGTCGAGATGCCGGCCCGAACCGGTGCCCTGGACGGATGGTCACCGGGGCAGGTACTCCGGGTCGGCGCCCTGCTCCCCGCCGCCGGAGTGCTCGCCGGGCTGCTCTTCCAGCTCAGCGTCTGGCCGCCCGAGCAGCCGACCCCGCGGCCCGCCGCCGCGCCGGTGTCGTCGCTGGTCAGCCCGACGTCCCCGCCGGCACCGGGCGCCGCCGCGCTGGGCCGGTCGCCCCGCACCAGCCGGGCCGGCGTTCCGGTCGACCGGGTCCGGTCGATCATCCCGAAGCCGGCCGACGCCCCGAACGACCTGCCCGACGTCTACCGGCACCGCTGCTTCCCGCCTGCGGCCAGCGGCGAGGTCCGCTCCTGCGTGTACGGCGACCGGGATGCCGAGTTCACCGTCGCGCTGGCCGGCGACCGGCACGCCGCGAGCTGGGTACCGGCGCTCCAGGCGGTCGCGGTGGAGAAGCGCTGGCGGTTGGTCACCTACCTGAACCCCGGCTGCCCGTTCCTCCGCCTGGCGGTGCTGACCGGACGGATCCGGGACGCCTGCGCCGAGTGGTACCGCGACGTCCATGCCGCGCTCACCGGCCCGGAGCGGCCCAGGCTGCTGCTGACCACCGGTGCCCGGTACCAGCCGATGGCCGGCGACCGGGCCCTGACCGGCAGGTCGGCCCAGGACGCGCTGGTCGACGGCATGCGCCGAACCTGGTCGGACCTGGTCTCGGCCGGGGTGCCCACGGTGGTGCTCCGGGACACCCCGATCCTCGCCGCCGACAGCCCGAAATGCGTGGCGGCAAACCCCGATCGGCTGACCCGGTGCACGACCGACCGACGGGTCGCGCTGGCGGCCAGCGCCGGAGCCGCCCAGCTCGCGGCGCTGAAGGACCTTGACCAGGTCGACCGGATCGACCTGACCACGGCGATCTGTCCCGCCCGGCGCTGCGCCCCGGTCATCGGCGGAGTGCTGGTCTACCGGGACAACCAGCACCTCACCGCCACCTACGCCGCCACGCTCGCCCCACGGCTGCGCAGCGCGCTGGACCGGATCCTCGCGCCGGCCGCCCCCTGAGGCACTGCTCGGCGACGCCGCGCACGTCGAAGTCGGTCCACTCTCACCCGACCTCGGAATCCGGACCGTGCGGCATGTCCGGGTGTTTTGTCGCGCCTTGACCGTCCAACCATCGCGCAATAGCCTGCACCCGTCGATCTCTGGGGCACCGGGCCTCGGATCGTCAAAGTACGGGGGAGAACATGCGATTCGGTAGACGTCTGTCTGTTGTGGGCGCGGCCGTCCTCGGGCTATTGGTCCTGTCTGGACAACCAGCCCAAGCGGCCTACTACAACACCTACACCACCCTGGCCACCCTGCCCGACACGAGCGGTGCCACCGGGGTGCAGGGCTTCGCCGCCGGAGCCACCTACCTCTACTCGGTCAAGGCCCGCAAGGCCAACACCCTTTCCGCCATCTACCGGGTCCACAAGACCACCGGTGCGCGGGTGCAGATGAAGAACGGCACCGACAACACGACGACCAACACCTGGCTCGGGCACGGGAACGACATAACGATCGTCGACATCGACGGACAGCACCACATGTTCATCGTCACGATGAACGAGACCGGCGCGCAACTCGTGAAGCTCCGCTACGAGGGCACCACCTACTACTACGTCGGCTCATACCAGGTACGTCTCGACGGGGCCCTGCTTGATGTTTCCGGCATCAATCGAGTCTCGGTCACCAGCACCACGATCACGTTCATGTTCAAGAAGAGCCGGACGATCTACAACGGCAGCCTCCCGCTGCGCGCCAACTCCGGGACCATCGAGCTGACCAAGGCGTTCACCCTGCAGGTCGAGGGCGCCCTCGTCAACGGCGCCGTGGTGCCAGACCTGGCGAGCTTCACCAACCAGGGGTTCTTCTACGACGAGAACAAGCAGGTTCTCTACAACCCGCTGACCAAGGACAACCGCAGCGTCGTGCTCGTCTATCGGAACGTCTCACCGACGACGACAGGAACCGCGCCCGCCGCCACCGACCTCTCCTTCCGCATCACGTCCTCGGCATACCCGGAGATGTTCGAGATCGAAGGCGTGGGACTCAGCGGCGGCAAGCTGTACTTCAACACCAACCGGGAGAAGGCCAGCGGAGCGACCTCCGACGGAGTCCACGTGTTCGACGGCTACGTCGCGTCCTAGCCCAGCTCAGCCGGGCCAGACTCGGTGGTGACGACCTCATGCTGTCGTCACCACCGGGTCGCGGTCGTCACCGCCGAGACGGATGCCGAGGTACATCCGGTTGTGCCGGCGTTCGCTCCGCACCCTCGCACCGGGCGGGCGGCCGGGACGCCTAGCGGCTGACGCAGAACTCGTTGCCCTCCGGGTCGGCGAGGGTGACCCAGGCGAACGGACCCTGGCGTCCCTCGTGCAGGACCGTCGCCCCGCGCGCCACCAGCGCCTCGACCACCGGCCCGAGGTCCTCGGTCCCGGTCCGGACGTCGAGGTGCATCCGGTTCTTGACCGTCTTCGCCTCCGGCACCAGCTGGAACAGCACCCGTGGCGCCCGCCGCACCCCCTCGGGATGCCGGATCGCCGCCCCCGCCTTCCACACCAGCACCCCGTGGTGGGTCCTGGTGTCGTCCTCGGTGGCGTGCCCCTGGTCGAGCATGCGGCGGATGAGCGCCTCGTCGGAGGGCTCCACCTGCCAGCCGAGCGTCTCGGCCCACCAGTCGGCGAGGGTGTGCGGGTCGGCGCTGTCCTGTGTCACCTGGAACTCGTACGCCATGGCGGTCACCTCCGGGCCCGGTACGGGTCACGGAGCAGGCTGATCATCTCCATGGCTGGCACGCTAGCCGCAATTGCGGACAGGATCGTTCCTGGTTTGCTGGCAGACTCGGGAAATGCTCGAAACCTCGGCGCGGCTGCTGAGACTGCTGGCCATCCTGCAGACCCGGCCCGAATGGACCGGCTCGGAACTGGCCGAGCGACTCGGCGTGACCGTGCGTACCCTGCGCCGGGACGTGGCCCGGCTGCGCGACCTCGGCTATCCGGTCCGGGCCACCCCAGGCGTCGCCGGTGGCTACCGGCTCGGCGCGGGGTCGACGCTGCCGCCGCTGCTGCTCGACGACGCGGAGGCGGTGGCGGTGGTGCTGAGCCTGCGTACCGCGGCCAGCCAGAGCGTCATCGGCATCGCCGAGACCTCGCTGCGCGCGCTGGTCAAGCTGGAACGGATCCTGCCGGCCCGGCTGCGCCGACGCACCGCCGCGCTGCGGCTGAGCACCGTTCCGCTGGCCGGCGGGACACCCAGCGTCGACCCGGACCTGCTGACCGCGATCGCCGAGGCGTGCCAGAACCTGCACGGGCTCACGCTCCGATACCGCAGCCGGGACGGTACGGCCGGCGTCCGTCGGGTGGAGCCACACCGGCTGGTGCACACCGGCCGGCACTGGTATCTGGTGGCCCGGGACACCGACCGGGACGCCTGGCGGACGTTCCGGGCGGACCGGATCGGCGAACTCCGCTCGACCGGGCTGCGGTTCACCCCGCACGACCCGCCCGACCCGGTCAGCTTCGTCGCGGACTCGGTCGGGGCGGCGCCGTACCGGTTCCGGGCCCGGGTGCTGGTGCACGCGCCGGCCACCGAGGTCGCCGAGCGGATCCCGCCGACGGCCGGGCTGGTGGAGGCGGTGGACCGGCACAGTTGCCTGCTGCGCACCGGTGCCGACTCGCTCGGCTTCCTGGCGCTGCACCTCGCCCTGCTCGGCCCCGAGTTCACCGTGCTCGAACCCACCGAGCTGACCGACGAACTCGGCGTGCTGGCCGGACGGCTGGACCGGGCACGCGGCCGTTCCAGGTCGGACCGGGCGGTGTAGTCCACCCGACCGGTCGCCGACGCATGCCGCCCCGGCGCGGCCGCTCTCGTCGAGCCGCGGCGACCGCCGGGGGGGTGGGCCCGGGTGGCCTGTCGACCGCAGCCCCTATGCCCCTAACTCGCGACGGGATCCCGGACCCAACCGGTTAGGGCGAGAACCGGGGACCGTCCCCGATGTCCGGTACGTCGGTAACGCCGTACGGTCGGCGCCAGGTCTGGAACGACATGCCCAGATCATCCCGCCCATACCTCTGAGGAGATCGTCACCGTGGAATCGGCACCGACCGTGGAGACCCCCGCCCCGGCTCCGGCCCCTGCCCCTGCCCCCGCCCCGGCCCCGGCCCCCGAGGCGACTCCCGGCGTGGAAGCCACCCAGACCCTGCAGGAGTTCGTGGTCAACCTGCTCAGCGACGCGGACCTGCGCGCGGCGTACGAACTGGACCCGACCGGCACGCTGGAGAGCGTCGGGCTCTGCGACGTGGTCCCGGGCGACGTCGCGGACGTCGTCCCGCTGGTCGTCGACTCCGTACCGCTGCAGGGGCTGACCGATCTCGGCGCGGTGGAGAGCCTGGGCCTCGGCTCGGTCAGCCTCAGCCCGACCAGCGTCGTCGGCCAGGTCCAGACCGTCGCCAACCAGTTCACCGCCGGCGTCTACAGCACCGGTGCCGACGTCAGCGTGGTCGGTCTGGGCGCCGTCAGCGTGGACCCGAACGGCCTGGAGATCGGCGCCAGCTCCGCCCTGCCGGTGCTGGGCCTCGACAGCGGCCTGAGCGTCGACCTGTCCGGGGTGCACGACGTGGCCGACACCCTCGACTCGGCGGTGCTGGGCACCGCCGGCGGCGTGGACACCGTGGACGGTGTACTCGGCACCGCCGACTTCGCCGCCAACACCGTGACCTCCACCGTCGCCGGCACGACCGGCCTGGTCGGCGCCGGCGGCCTGGGCAGCGTTACGGACCTGAGCACGGTCACCGACCTGACCGACATCGCCGACCTCGGCACCATCGCCGACCTGGGCAACGTTGCCGACCTGGGCAGCATCGCCGACCTGGGCAACGTCACCGGCAACGTCACCGACCTGAGCAGCGTCACCGACCTGGGCAACGTCACCGACCTGGGCAACGTCACCGACCTGGGCAACGTCACCGACCTGGGCAACGTCACCGACCTGAGCAGCGTCAGCGACCTCGGCAGCGTCACCGACATCCACGGCACCGTGGACGGGGTCACCGGCACGGTCGACGGGACGCTGAGCGGCATCGGCCTCGGCGGCGTCACCGACACCGTCGGCGAGGTCACCGACCTGGGTGGCACCGTCGGTGGGGTCACCGGGACCGTCGACGGCAGCCTGGGCAGCGTGACCGGGCTGGTGGGTGGGGCCGACCTGGGCCGCACCAGTGACCTGCTCACCGACGGCGTGCTCTGAGCCGCACCCGCACCGCGACGGCGGTGGCCGGACCGGAAAGCGGCTGGTCCGGCCACCGCCGTCGAATCTTCGCTGGCCGCATCGGGAACGAGTCGCGGCGCCTGCCCTTCCCCACCGGGAACCGGCCGGGCGGTCCGGGCTGACACCGCGACGGACACCCGGAGCGCGAGGTGCCCCCGTCCCGTGCCGGGACGGGGGCACCTCGCGCTCGCGGTGGCGGCGCTGCTGCGCGTCAGCCGAGTTGGCTCTTGGCCTCGTCGATGACCCGCTTGGCTCCCTCGGCGGCCGAGATCCGGTCGAAGATGACCTCGTCGTAGATCCGCTGGAACTCGGCCTTCACCGCACCGCCCCCCTTGGGCTGCGGCGGCGGCGTCGGCAGCAGCTTGTCGACGACCGACTGCTCGAACTCGTAGACCAGCTTGTCGTTCGGGGACAGGCTGGGGGCGATCGCGTCCCGGACCTTCGCGTTGGCCGGCATGCCCCGGGAGACCGCCAGCACCTTGCCCGCCTCGACGTCGTTGATGAGGAAGTCGACCAGCATGGTCGCCTCCTTGGGGTGCTCACTGCGCTGCGCGACGCTGTACGCCATCGACATCGCCGCGATCATCCCCCGCTTCGGGGTGTCGCTCGGCATCGGCGCGATGGCCAGCGGTGCGCCGTACGCGCTGACCATGCCGGTGAAGCCGGAGTCGTAGTTGACCTCGGCGGTGACGCCCTTCTTGATCAGCGAGGAGTTCTGCACCGAGCCGTCGAGCTGGGTGGTCAGGGACGGCGGCGCCAGCGCACCCACCGAGCGCATCTGCCCGGTCATCGTCCAGAACTCGGTCAGCTCCGCCTCGGTGAAGCCAAGCTTGCCGTCGTCGGTGTAGATGGCCTTGTCCCGCTGGCGCAGCCAGATGTCGAACCAGTCGATGGCGAAGCCGAAGTCGCCGAAGCCGGCCACCTTGCCACCGCTGGACTGGCTCAGCTTCTGCCCGGCCGCCTGGAGGTCGGACCAGGTCCACTCGGGACTCGGCGCCGGCACGCCGGCCTTCTCCCAGAGCGCGGGGTCGTAGACGACACCCTGGGTGTTCTGGGCGATCGGCACCGCGTACGTCGCGTCGCCGACCTTGCCGGCGGGCAGCAGCGTCCTGGTGATGTCCTCGACCCTCAGGGTGCCGTCCTCGATGTACTCGCTGAGGTCGCGCAGCGCGTTGCGGTCGGCGTACTCCCGCAGGTAGGCGCGGTCCATCTGCACCACGTCCGGCGCGTCGCCACCGGCGATCTGGGTGGAGAGCTTCTGGAAGTACGCGTCGAAGGCGCCGAACGAGGTGTTCACCTTGATGTTCGGGTACTTCTGTTCGAACAGGTCGATGGCCTGCTCGGTCACCTTGGCCCGGTCTTCGTTGCCCCACCAGGTGAAGTCGAGGGTGACCGGGCCGTCCGAGGCATCGTCACCACCACAGGCGGCCAGCGGCAGGACGAGCAGGGCCGCCACGGCGAGGGTTGCGACCCTCGCGGCTCGACGGGCCCGTCGGGTGTGCACCATGGACATTCTCCTTCCCAGGGGCGACCGGCGGTGGGGTGGTGCGGGGACGGCGAGGCGGGAAACCGCTTGCCTGAGCGGGCGCAGAGGTGCCTGGGCACGGGCAGCGGGATCCTCCCTCGACGTGGGCCGGTCGCGGGGGCGGCAATTGACGGTGGCAGGTCGTGCGGTACGGCAATGAAACGATCCAACAGAACCGGACGCTAGGTGTGACGCGGGCCGCTTGTCAAGAGACATCGCCGCGACGAAGAGCGGCCGGACCTGCGAGAACGCCGGAAACCGGACCGGCCTGGCCGAACCGTTATACGAACGGAACCTAGCCGGGGCCGGTACCCGAGGCGATCCGCCGCTTCCCCGTTCAGTCCAGATGGTGGCGGAAGGCGGCGCCGCGCCGGCGTGCCGCCTCCGGATGGCCACGCCGGACGGCGGTCTGGTGGTGACCCCGGGGCAGCGGGGCCGGCGCCGCCTCCGCGAGCCGGCTGACGGAGCGGAGCCGGAGCAGCAGGCCGGCGCCGAGGAAGAGCAGCAGGGCGCCGACCGCGAAGCTGACGGTGGTCAGCCCGGGCCCGCCCCGACCGGCGGTGGCGCTGGCCTCGCCGCCGCCCGATCCACCCCCGTCCGATCCGGCGGCCCCGTCCGGTCCCTCCGCGAGTACCGGTGCGTCGCCCTCCACCGGCTCGGTCGGTTCCGGTTCGAACGGCTCGGTCGGGCTCGGTGCCGCCTCGGTCGGGGTGGGCCGGGCCCGCTCCGGTGCGGTCGGGGCCGGTGCGCGCCGCCGCGCCGGGCCGCCCCGCTCGCTGACCACCTCGCGGGCGGCACTCTGCCGGTCGAGCAGCCGGGACTGGGCGTCGAACGCCTCCACCGTCAACTCGATCCGCCCGCCGGTCACCGCGTCGTCGATGGCCAGCCGGTACTGGGCGGTGACCGTTCGGCCCCGGCACAGCGTGCCCGGATCCAGGTCCCGATCGGTGAGCCGGGCTCGCCCGCCCTCGACCCGGACGTCCATCGGCACGACCCCGCCCTGCTCGATCCGGTCGACCCCGATCTGGTCGAGCCGCAGGCCGTCCGCCCGCAGCACCAGCGACCACCGGACCTTGCGGCACTCGCCGCCGATGGTGGTGGAGACCACCGCAGTGATCGTCTCGGCGCCGGCTCCGGCGACGAACCGGCCAGGCAGCCGGGTCAGCGCGGTGTCGAATCCGGGAGCCGCCCCGGCCGGAGCGGCCGGCAGCATCGCCCAACCGATGGTCACGCACCCCAGCGTGGCCCCGAGCCGGCCCGCGAGCCGCCACACCGTCACCACCACCCATCCGTGCGCCGAGTTGCGTACCCGATGGACGCTATGGGCATCCCGGAACGAGCGGAAGACTGGTGTATCAGCACCATTCAGCAATGAAGAGGGTGGGTTTGACGCGCAGTGCTGAACCGGTCACCACTCCCCCGCGACACGCCCGAGCGCGGAGCCCCGAACGCAGGGCGGCCGGGGTGGACGGCGTACCGGGCGGGCTGACCGGCACAATCAGCGATTGTGTCCGAGAGCCCGGCCGAGTTCGTCCGAACGTACGCGCGCCTGACCCCGGTCTCCGCCGTGCCGGAGATCCGGCTGTACCAGGCGGCCGAGCCGATCGGGCTCTGGGAGTTGACCGAGGGCGAGTTCCGCAGCGAGCAGCCGCCACCGTTCTGGGCCTTCGCCTGGGCCGGCGGTCAGGCGCTGGCCCGCTACCTGCTCGACCATCCGAAGACGGTCGCCGGCCGGCGGGTGCTGGACCTGGCGTCCGGCTCCGGACTGGTGGCGATCGCCGCCGCCCGGGCCGGCGCCACGCAGGTCCGGGCCGTCGACATCGACCGGATGGCGCTGGCCGCCATCGAGGTGAACGCCGAGGCCAACGGGGCGGCGGTGGCCGGTGAACTCGGCGACGTCCTGGACGCCGACGCGTGCGGCGCCCAGGTGGTGCTGGCCGGCGACGTCTTCTACAGCCAGGCGATGGCCAACCGGGTGCTCCGGTTCCTGATCCGGGCGGCCCGGGCCGGCGCCCGCGTGCTGGTCGGCGATCCGGAGCGGGCGTACCTGCCCCGGGAACGGTTCCAGCCGCTGGCCGGCTACGACATCCCGGTCACGGTCGCCCTGGAGAGCGTGCGGGTCAAGCACAGCCGGGTCTGGGAGCTGACGAAGGTCACCCCGGCGGCCGGCGACACCGGCCGCGGCGACCCCACTGGTTAGCGTGGTCGGGTGCTGTTCCGCAGTTGGCAGGAGCCGGTCGACCGGAGGTGGCCGGACGTGGTCGCCGTGCCGGACCACCTCGGGGTCGAACACCTGGTGGTGACCCGGCACGCGCTGGTCCGCCAGGTACTCGCCGATCCCGGCACGTTCCGCCCGGACAACGCGCTGGACGCGATGACCCCGATCCCGGTCGGTGCGCTCCGGATACTCGCCCGGCACGGCTTCCGGCTGCCCCCCACCCTGGCCAACAACGGCGGTCCGAGCCACCCGGAGATCCGGGGGATCGTGGCCGAGGCGCTGCATCCGCACCGGGTCGCCGCCCAGCGGCCGTGGCTGACCGCCGTCGTGCGGGAGCGGGTCGGCCGGCTCGACGCCGCGCTCGACGCCGGTGAACCCGTCGACCTGTACGCGGACCTCGCGGCCGACCTGCCACTGCTGGTACTTGCCCGGCTGGTCGAGCTGCCGCAGGCACCGGCCGAGGCGGTCAAGGAGTTCACCCGGGCCGCCCTGGAACTGTTCTGGGCCCCGGTCGACCCGGCACGGCAGCGGGTACTGGCCGACGTGGTGGGCCGGTTCCACGCCGTACTGCGGGAGTTCGCCGCCACCGGCGCCGGGCTGGCCGGCGCTCTGCGCTCCGCCGGCCACC
Organism: Plantactinospora sp. B6F1; assembly: GCF_040120695.1. Lineage (NCBI taxonomy): Bacteria > Bacillati > Actinomycetota > Actinomycetes > Micromonosporales > Micromonosporaceae > Plantactinospora > Plantactinospora sp. B6F1. Next base: position 59,917 of record NZ_JBEEAC010000036.1, read on the forward strand.
CGCCGGACGTCGTCGTCGGGGCGCTGTTCTTCCTGCTGGTCGCCGGGCAGGAGACCACCTCGCAGTTCCTCACCCTGCTGCTGCACCGGCTCGCCGGCAGCCCGGAGGTGGTCACCGGGGTGCGGGCCGGCACGGTGGACGTCGAGGACGTGGTCGAGGAGGGGCTGCGGCTGGAGCCGCCGATCGTCACCTGGCGCCGGCTGGCGGCCCGGGACACCGAGTTGGCCGGTACCCGCGTACCGGAGGGGACCAGTTTGGTGCTCTGGCTGGCCCGCGCCGGCCGCGACCCGGCGGTGGTCGCCGCGCCGGAGGCGTTCGTCCCCGGGCAGCGCGGCTCCCGCCGGCACCTGGCGTTCGGGGCGGGGGCGCACCGCTGCGTCGGCGCCCAGCTCTCCCGGCTGGAAGCGGCGGTGGTGGTCACCGAGACGGCACCGCTGCTGGCCGACGTGACCGTGCTCCGGGCGCCCTGGTGCCCGGACAACCTCTCGTTCCGGATGCCGGACGCGCTGGTCGTCGCCCGCCGCTGACTCCCGCACGGCCGGTCGGCACGGCCCGAGCGCCACCGGCACGGGCGCCACCGGCACGGCCCGAGCGCCACCGGTCGGCTCCACCCGGGCCGTTCGGCCCGCCCGGGCCCGTTCGGGTCAGGCTCGGTCGTGCCGGCCGTCGATGTCGATCCCGCGCAGGTAGAGCAGGAGAATCAGCGCACCGCCGAGCACCAGGCAGATGTCGGCGACGTTGCCGACGAAGAAGCCGGCGTAGTCGATGAAGTCGACGACGTGGCCCCGGGCGAACCCGGGCTCCCGGAAGAGCCGGTCCAGCAGGTGGGTGCCGGCGCCACCCAGAAGCAGGCCGAGGGCGAGCGCCCAGGCCCGGTTGCGGACCTTCCAGGCGGCCCCGGTGAGCGCGACCACCGCGACGGCCGCGATGATGGTGAAGATCCAGGTGACACCGGTGCCGATCGAGAACGCCGCGCCCGGGTTGTAGAGCAGCCGCAGGCTGAGTAGGTCGCCGAGGACCGGTACGACGCCGCCGTCGGAGAGGGCGGCCACGGCCAGGTACTTCGTGACCTGGTCCACCAGGACGATCACGGCGCCCAGGGTGAGCACCCAGGGATACCACCGGGTCGCGCCGGCCACCCGGCCCGCTTCGGAAATCGAGGAATCCGCCTCGACCTGCTGCATGACAGAAGACCTCCAGCACCGACGGCTGCGGACGGCACCAGCCTACGTCGCTGGCCGACCGGACTGCCGCTGCGGCGTACCCGCCGGCATCCCACCCGAAGCCCGCCGGCATCCCGGCGTCAGCCCACCGGCACACCTGCCGAAAGTCAGCCCCGCCGACCCTCCATCGCCCGCTGTGTGACCGCCGTCCGGATTCCTATCGTCGCCGCTGAGCAACTGCGAACAGCGGAAGGGTTCATGATCACGTTAACCGAGTTGACCAAGCGCTTCGGCCCGACCACGGCGGTCGACCGACTCTCCCTGTCGATCGCTCCGGGCCGGGTCACCGGCTTCCTCGGGCCGAACGGCGCCGGCAAGTCCACCACGATCCGGATGATCCTCGGTCTGGACCGGCCCGATTCCGGGACCGCGCTGGTCGGTGGCCGGCCGTACCGGAGCTTCCGGCATCCGCTGCGGGAGGTCGGCGCGCTGCTCGACGCCCGGGCGGTGCATCCCGGCCGGACCGGCCGAGCCCACCTGACCGCGATGGCCCGCAGCAACGGCATTCCGGTACGCCGGGTCGACGAGGTCCTCGACACCGTCGGGCTGACCGAGGCGGCCGGGAAGCGGGCCGGCACCCTCTCGCTCGGCATGGGCCAGCGGTTGGGCATCGCTGGCGCACTGCTCGGCGACCCGAGCGTGCTGATCTTCGACGAGCCGGTGAACGGGCTGGACCCGGACGGGGTGCGGTGGATCCGCGAGCTGATGCGGTCGCTGGCCGCGCAGGGGCGCACGGTCTTCGTCTCCAGCCACCTGATGAGCGAGATGCAGCTCACGGCCGACCAACTCGTGGTAATCGGCCACGGTCGGCTGCTCGCCGACGCCCCCGTCACCGAGGTGATCGCCGGCAGTTCGCCGGCCACCGTCCGGGTGGCCAGCCCCGAACCGGCCGCACTGGCCCGGCTGGCTGACGGGCTGGTCGGCCGGCACGCCACGGTCCAGCGGGTCGGCGACGACGAACTGCTGGTCACCGGGAGCAGCGTCGCCCAGGTCGGCGACCTGGCCCACGAACTCGGGGTACGACTGCACGGGCTGCGTACCGAGGCGTCCCTCGAACATGCCTACCTCGAACTCACCGGCGCCGGCCCAGCCGGCTCCGGCGCCCGGTCCGGGACCTCCGAACGGAAAGAGGCGTGATGAGCGACACCCTCCCCCGCACCACCCGCCGGGATGCCGGCCACCCGCCGTCCGGCGGTGGGCTTCCGGGCGCGATCGCCAGCGAGTGGACGAAGCTCTGGTCGGTGCGCTCCGTCTGGTGGTGCCTGCTCTCCAGCGCGCTGCTGATGGCCGCCACCGCCGGGCAACTCGCCATCTACGTCGCCAACGGCAACACCGACGACGACCCGGCCAACGACCGGGGCGTACTGGCGGTCGGCCGGATCGCCGTCGACGCCGTCGAGCTGACCCAGTTCGCGGTGATCGCACTCGCCCTGCTCACCATCACCAGCGAGTACAGCAGCGGGACGATCCGCGGCACGCTGCAGTGGATCCCGTCCCGGGCCCGGATGCTGCTGGCCAAGACCACCGTGGTCGCCGGGGTCACCTTCGGCACCGGTCTGCTGCTCGGCGGGCTCGGTGCCGCCGTCGCCGTCGCCGTACTGGGCGAGTGGGGCCGGCTCGAGCCGGCCGAGACCGTCGGGCACGCGGTCGGGCTGGCCGGCTACCTGGCGCTGATCAGTGTCTGCACTCTCGGCCTCGGAGCCGCGCTGCGCGGCGCGGTCGGCACCCTGGTCACGCTCTTCCTGCTGCTCGCGATCGTGCCGACCATGCTGCGGCTGCCCGACCTCGGACCGCTCAACGCGATCGCCGACGCGCTGCCCGGCAGTGCCGGTCTGCACTTCCTGCGCGGCGAGTCCGATGCCTATCCGGCACTGGTCGGCCTGCTGATCGTCGCCGGCTGGGCGGTCGCGGCCCTGCTGGCCGGGCTCGCCGTACTGCGCCGCCGGGACGCCTGAGCCGTACGGCGGGCCCTGCCCCGGGCCGGTAGGGCCCGCCCACGGCTCGACTCAGTCCGTCAGGCCCGCCTCGTACGCGATGATCGCCGCCTGCACCCGGTTGCGTACCCCGAGCCGGGTGAAGATGCTGCTCAGATAGCTCTTCACCGTCCCCTCGACCAGGAACAGCCGCCGGCCGATCTCGGCGTTGGAGAGCCCGGCGCCGACCAGCGCCAGCACCTCCCGTTCCCGCTCGGTCAGCCCCTCGATCCGCTCCCGGGCGGCCGGTGCCCGGGCCAGCAGTCCGCCACCGAGCTCGATCACCCGCCGCGCCACCTTCGGCGACAGGTACGCCGCGCCGTCCGCCACCGCCCGCACCCCGGCGATCAGCTCCCGGGGGTCGCCGGACTTGAGCAGGAAACCGCTCATCCCCTCGCCGAGCGCCCGGGCGATGTAGTCGTCCTCGCCGAACGTGGTCAGCATAACCACCGCGGTCTCCGGTACCAGCCGACGGATCTCCGCCCCGGCGGCCAGCCCGTCGAGCCGGGGCATCCGGATGTCCAGCAGCGCCACCCGGGGCCGGTGCGCCCGGACCAGCTCGACGGCGTCGCGCCCGTCGGCGGCCTCGGCGACCACCTCGATCTCGGGGTCGGCGGCGAGGATCGCCCGGACACCGGCCCTGATCATCGCCTCGTCGTCGGCCAGCAGGACGGGGATCACGTGCACTCCTCAACTCGGTACGGGCCACCGCCGGCGGTTGGCACGGCAGCGGCGGGACGGGCGGGGCGGTCAACCGCCGAGGCGGTCCTTCACCACCAGCCGCCCGTGCCGGAAGCAGACCCGGTAGACGGCCTGCCCGAACGGGAAGCCTCCGTCGGAATAGAACTCGCAGGTGGCACCGGCCGGCACCGGCCGGGCGGCAGCAGCGGACGGCGCGACGACCTGCCGGTCCGGCAGCAGGTCGCGCACTTCGGCCCGGTCCTGCCCCATCTCCAGCCGCGCGTACCGGTCGGAGTCCAGCACGGCGCCGAAGGTGGCGATCGGATAGTAGGCGAGCACCAGCAGGAGACCGATCGCGACCGGGACGGTGAACGCGGCCAGCAGGCTGCGCCGGACCCGCTGCCGGGCCGAGCGCAGCCGGTGCGCGGTGACGGCTCCGGCCGGCCCGGCCGGCGGTGCCGGCACGTCCACCACCGGCCACCGGCCCGGGTACGCCGCCTCCGGTGGTGCGGCGGGCCCGGTCTCCGACGGAAGCCCGGTCGGCAGTTCCGCGTACACCTCGAAGCCGCCGCCGTCCGGGCCGGCCCGCAGGGTGCCGCCGGCCAGGCGTACCCGCTCGCGGAGCCCGACCAGGCCGGACCCGGCGCCCCGGACCCCGGGCAGTGCTCCGGCCGGTGGTCGGTCGTTGCCGACCCGCACCGAGACCCGGTCGGTGCCCCGGTGCACCGCCACCGTCACGGCGGCCCCCGGGGCGTGCCGGGTCGCGTTGGTCAGCGCCTCCTGCACCACCGAGCAGACCGCCCGCTGCACCATCGGCGGTACGGGGGCCTCGGGCCCGGCCGCCGGGGAGTCCTCCTCGACCAGCAGGCGTACCGCCATCCCGGCGCCCCGGGCCCGGGCGACGAGTTCCTCGACCCGTTCTCCCGGTGGTCGGGTGGGCGCCGGCTCGGCGTCGTCCCGGAGTACCCCGATGACCTGGCGGAGCCGGTCGGTGGCGAGCGCGACGCTGGCCCGCAGCTCCCCGGCGGCCCGCCGGTGCCGCTCGTCCAGGTCCGCCGCCACCTCCAGGGCGCCGGCCCGCAACGCGATCAGGCTCAGGTCGTGGCCGAGCGAGTCGTGCATGTCCTGGGCGATCCGGGCCCGCTCCCGCATCCGGATCCGCTCGGCGGCACCGCGCTGCTCCCGCTCCAGCAGGTCCGCCTGCTCCCAGCCGGCCAGCACCAGGGCCCGGTGCTGTCGGTGGTAACGGCCGACCAGCCACGGGAAGACGCCGCCGAACAGCAGCGTGCCGGCGAGCAGGAACCAGACCTCGGCGTCGGTGCCGAGCAGGCCGAGGTTGAGGACCGTACCGCCGAACCCGACTCCGGCGAAGAGCAGTGCGGCCGGGGCGCAGCGGCGCTCGCGCAACCCGACGAGATAGCTCAACACCGGAATCCCGAACAGGAAATTGCCGTCCCCGACCGTCGGCAGCACCACCAGCAGCAGCCCGAGCAGCGGCGCCCGCCGGCTGGCCAGCACCGCGAGTCCGGTCACCAGCAACGAACCGACCAGCCGGACGGGGAGCCAGGACGAATGCGGCGGGGTGAGCAGCGCCACCGCGATCGGTGCCGAGATCACCGACCAGAGGGCCAGGTCGAGGATGCGGTCGCGCCGGCGCAGCGCGCCGGCAGGTCGTCGCCGGCCACGCCCAGCTCGCGCACCCCTCCCGCGCGGGATTCCGGCCATCACCCGGCCAGGCTACAAGCCGCCGTCGCCGGCCGGTTACTGACGAAAGTCAGCAACCGGCCTGGTCAACTGATTCCCTATCGGGGATTGGTTGTCAAGGGGCCGTGTTGCTTGACGGTCCGTGACGGTGTCACGGAGGATTCGTGTGGGGAAGGCGCCTCAACAAGTTCGTACGCTTCGAGCGTCTTTTTGATCATGTC
>NZ_JBEEAC010000037.1:0-65333 GCF_040120695.1 Plantactinospora sp. B6F1
CAAGATCCTCAGCGTCCTACTGACAGACGGGCTCACAGCGCCAAGACGAGACGACGACATCCGGACGGCCCAGCCCGATTTTCACCCCGCTCGGGGTCGCGCCGCCAGGCACGCGGACTACTGACAGCGAGGAGCCGGACAGCCGGGCCGATCCCCAACGCGGGGCGGTAGTCCTTCGAGGCTTGCCAGTTCAGGGAAATATTGCCTTCCGGCGTCGGTGCGTCGGGTGAAGGCACTATTTCCCGGTCCGCCCACCCGTCGCCCCTGCAGACGAAGCGCTGGCACGACCTCCGGGACCCGACATCGGGCCATCACCAACTGCACTAGCCTGACTTTGCGGTGTTTGTTCAATTTATGTCTGATTCCAGCACGGCGTCATCCAGGCGTACCTGGGTGCCCGGCTCCTCGACGCCGTCCTCCCGCCGTTTCGCGACGCGCTGTCGGACCATCCAGACGCGCTGTCGGACCATCCACCGGAATCGGGGCGGCAGCCGGAATCGGGGCGGCAGTCAGCACCTGAGCGCGAGTGGTTCTTCCTGACGCTGGCGTTCGGGCACCGCTCGGCCCGGGAACTGCTCGCCGCGCTCACCCTCTACTCCTGCTACTCCGTCGGCGACCCCGGCCGGCAGGAGACGGCCAGGCAGGTGGTCGCCTGGCTGCACGAGGCCGCCACGGAGTGGAGCACGCCGGTCGACGTACGGCCCGGGCGGAGTCAAGATCTTCCGGGGAGACCGGACCAAGGCCGTCGAGACGTTCGCCGCCGCGTTGGACATCGACAGCCGGCTCACCGAGTCCCGGCACCGGCAGTTGGTCGACCAGATCGCCGACCGCTGGCCCGACCTGCATGAAGACCATTCGATCACGGACCGGCCGCTGGAGGAGGCGAAGCAGGTCCTGATCCGCCGGTTCGGCGCCGCCGCCCAGTTGCTCGACAGTCGACGGCGCGCCGGCATGGACGTCCCCGAACCCGGATACCAGCGGTTCTTCCAGATGATCCACCAGGCGGCGTCGTCGTACCGGATCCGGCTCACCGCCGTACGCGAAATCGCCCGGCTCGGGCCGGGCACGGTACGCGGACTGCCCGGGTGGCCGGAGCCGGCACCACCGCCCCGAACCGCGATCGGCACCGGTCCACCGGACGAGTCCGCCCCGCCCGTGAGATCGCCCGAGGAGCGCCAGATGCTCGCCTGGCTGGCCCCGCTGCACTGCGTATCGAGCAGGCCCGACGACGGGCCGGAAGACCACGAGGCGGCCCGGCAGAACCTGCGGCACTGGCTCGACCTGTTGACCGGGTCCGACACCGACGACCGGATCATCGACGAGATGCACCTCGCCCAGGGCTTCCGGCTCGCCGCAAACTGCCGGATCCCGGAAGACCGCGCGGCACACCGGCTACGGCTGATCGAACACGCCGAAACCGCACTCCGGCACAGTCGGTACTGGTACTCCCAGCTCGCTCTGGTACAGGCGCTCACCCTGCTGTCACTGCCGGAGGACCCGCGCCGTGGACTCCCGACGTACGGGCCCACGACCGACCCACGCGGCCTGGTCGACTTCTGGCTCAGCATCGCCGGCGGCGGAGCCGAGGCCCCCGCACCGGACCGACCGGCCGTGCACCCGTTCGTCCGGAAGGCCGGGGACCTCTGCGTGCAGGCGCTGCGAAGCGGGCACCCGGAACGGCACTGCTGGGTCGACGAGCAGGACATCGTCCGACGGATCGGCTCCTACACCTCGCAGCCGAACGTCCGGCGCTACCAGGACTCCTGGTGCCCGGAGGCGGTGGGGTGGACGGTCCTGACGAAGCAGGCGCAGCGCCTGCTCGCCGACGTCATGTTGTTGCTGAACCTCGCCGACCGGCCGAACAACCCGCCGGCCGACCGCGCCCGCCGGCTCGCGCAGGCGAACCGCACCGACCTGCCACCCTGCCTCACCGTCGATCCGACCCCGATGCAGCCCGGCCACAGTTGGCGGGCCAGCCGGCCAGCCGAACCCGGTTCGACCTGCCTCGGCGACTGCCCCTACCGGCTCTGCCCCCTGCCACCGCAGAGCGAAGGACTCGCGTACCCGATGGACGAGGTCTTCTGCGCGCGCCAGATCGACCTGGTTGGGCACCGATGGCCCTGGGTGCCCGGCTCGATCTCCTGGCTCACCTCACGGCACCGGGTCCGATGGTTCTGGCGCGAGATGTCCCAACGGATGCTGCCCTCCTGGCGGAAGTGAACCGGTCTGCACTCATGGACCCTGGTCGCCCTCCATCGGCGCCGGCTCCGGGGCGCCCGGTCCCCGGACGGTTCACGGCCCGCAGGTGACCTGTCCGGATCGACTCCCGTTGGTGTCCACGCCCGGGAAGCCGACGAAGGCCACGGCGTCGGCGTTGATCCCGGCCCCGGTGGCGGCATGCCCGATCACCGTCGAGCCGCAGCTGTGCCCGAGTACGACGTGGCGGGACGGCTCGCCGTCGTGGGTGGCCCGCAGTCCGTTCTGGAACTCATCGGATAGCCCCGCGGTCGGGTCCCCGGCGACCGGGGCGGCGAACGCTCATCGGACTCGCATCCCGCCGTAGCGCTGGCCGGCGCGCTCGTCCGAGCTCTGGTAGTTGTTGGCGGAGTCGATCAGGGACTGTCCGGACGCCTCGATCCGGCCGCCGAGCCCCTTGAGATATGCCTCCCAGCCGTCCGAGGCCTTGGTCACCGCGTCGAGGGTGGCCCAGCCCTTCACCCCGGGTCCAGCGGGCGGCACCAGTTGGCCCTCGACCGCCGCGACATTGCGCTTGAGTTCGGTGCCGTGGCTGACGATTTCGCCACCCACCGTCCGCACCCCGGGCACGTTGACCCGGACCGGCTGCGTCATTCCGCCTCCCCGTCAGGCTTCGGGGCCGTCACCCGGCAAACGGGGCCCGTCGGGGAAGCAATATACCAACGTCAACGTACCGGGCACGGCCATTCGATCGTCCACAACCGACAGGGTGGCCGCGCCGGCTCCTTGGGCGGCCGGGATCTGACCCGTTACGCCGCCCCGCGACCGGTCACTGACGGGTGTCCATCGACGTCTGGAGGGCGCGACGAGCCTGCTCACGAGCCTCGTCGGTGTTCTCTGGCTTGGGTGGGGTCGGCTTGGCGGCCATGGCGTGGCTCCTTCCAGGGCGGGTGGCGCCGCACGGCGCGGTCCACCGCGACAGGGTCCTGCTGATCGGCCGGGACGGGTCCGGGGTCTCCGGACGGGGCGGCCGGAACGGCGTGACCCCCGGGTCGATCGACCCTGGGAGGCAGGCGGTCTGCGACGGGTTGCCACACCTGGTCACGGGTGGGACGGGTGCGACAAACCCCAGGTGGCGTCGACGCTGGATAGCGCCGACCCTAGGTATCGTTCAGTTCCCTTACCCAAGTTATCGTTCAGGTCCACATCCTGTGCGGCATTCCCGCGATCCGGGACGGTGTCGGCTGGCCAGCCGACTCGGCGCCACAGCACGCCACCGGATGACCGGAGAGGACGACCGGGTCGCGGTCAGCGGGCGAAGAAGTGCCAGCCCACCCACCACCAGAAGCCGAACAGGGCGATTCGGCCGACCGGCACCGGGCCCACCTCGTACCGCATGACGTAGGCGCAGACGTCGCCGAAGGTCGGGATCCGGGAGCCCTCCCGGCGGGCGGCCCACTCGACCGCCACGAAGAGCAGCAGCGCCACGGTGAAGCCACCGATCGCGACGTACCTCATCGGCGCACCAGCCCCCAGAACGCGGAGAGCCACGCGAGGTAGCCGACCGAGCGGATCAACGAGTCGTCCAGCAGCGGGTCGGCGATCTTGGAGAAGGTCGGGAAGTCGTCCCGGGAGCCGAGCATGAAGGTGCTGGCCTCGAAGACCCCGAAGACGAGTATCGGCAGCAGCCACCAGACGGCGCCGGACCGCAGCCGGTGCGGTACCGGCCGCCGGGGCACCCGGTTGGAGAGCCCGATCCACACCAGCGCGCCGCCGGTGCCGATGGCGTAGATGTTCGCCTGCGTCGAGAACGACGGGAACTGCCCGCCGATCAGGGAAAGTACGGTGAGGGTCGGAACCGTGACGACCGGTCGGTCCCAGGCCCGGGGCAGATCCGCAGGAAGCTCCGGCTGCTGTTCCATGAGCCGATTGTCCCCGTGGCACCGCCCTGCGAAAAGGCAGATGCCGCCCGCGTCACTCCCGATCTTGCTGGTCCGCCGAGGTGGAGCCGCTCGGGGTAGCATCCGTCAGCCCCGCCCGGATCGCCTCGACAACCTCGGATGCCGACCCGTAACCGGTGAAGCCCGCCGCCAGCCGGTGCCCGCCACCGCCGAGGGCCACCGCCACCCGACTCACGTCGGTGGCGCCCTTGCTGCGCATCGAGACCGCCCACTCACCCTCCGCGACCTGCTTGAGTACGCAGCTCACGTCCGCCTCGGCGGTGCAGCGCACCGAATCGATCAGCGGTTCCAGGGTGTACGGGCGCTGCCCGTGCCGGGCCAGGTCGTCCAGGGTCGCGTACGTCCAGACCAGCCCCAGCCCACCGGCGGCCAACGGCTCCAACCGGGTACGTCCGAGCACGTCGCCGTAGAGCCGGACCGCGCCGAACGGCCGGGTGTCGAAGATCCGCCGGGAGATCTCGCCGGGACGGATACCGGTGGCCAGCAGCCGGGCGGCCATCTCGTGCACGGCCGGCGTCGTCATGTCGAACCGGAACGAGCCGGTGTCGGTGGCCAGTGCGACGTAGAGACACTCGGCGATCCCCGCGTCCAGCGGCACACCGAGCCGGACCAGCAGCTTCTCCACCACCACCGAGGTGGCGGCGGCGTCCGGGTCGACCAGGTGGATCCCGCCGAACCGGGTGTTCGAGGCGTGGTGGTCCAGCACGATGGCGGTACCGGCCCGGTCCAGCCGGTCGGCCAGGTCACCGAGCCGGGAGACGGCGGCGACGTCGAAGCAGATCACCAGGTCCGGGTCGGGGTCGGCGGCGGTAGCCGGGACCAGCAACTCCTGGCCGGGCATCGCCTGGAGCGGCTCCGGCACCTCCGGGCGCCCAGGGAAGGTGGCCTGGATCTGCCGTACGCCGAGCCGGCGCAGCCCGAGTCCGAAGCCGAGCATGCTGCCCAGCGCGTCCCCGTCCGGGTTGACGTGGCAGATCAGGAGTACCCGGCCGTCGGCGGGGAGCCGGGTGATCGCCGAGACCGCCGCCGCCCACTCGGCCTCGGTCGGCACTCCGGCTGTCGGTTGGGACACGTCGGTGAGCAGTACGCCGCTCACCGCCGGTCTCCGCCGTCTCCGGCCGGCGGCCGGTCCTCGTCCCGCCCCTCGTCGGAGTCGACCTCGTCGCCGTCGGAGTCGACCTCGTCGTCGGATGCGTCGAGCTTGTACGGCTGCGGCTCGCCCGCGTACGCGGCCCGGGCGGCCAGCCGCTGCACCTCCGCGTCGGCGGAACGGGCCGCCGCCAGCAGCTCGTCGATCTGCTTCACCTGGTCCTGCACGTCGTCCAGGACGAAGGTCAGGCTGGGCGAGTGACGTAGCCCGAGTGCCTTGCCGACGGTGCTCCGCAGCAGTCCCTTGGCGCTCTCCAGCGCGGCGCCGGTGGCCGCCTGGTCGGATGCGTCGCCGAGCACCGTGTAGAAGACGGTCGCGTCCCGCAGGTCGGGGGTGATCCGGGCGTCGGTAATGGTGATCATGCCGAGTCGGGGGTCCTTGATCTGGGTACGCACCACCGACGCCACCAGTTCCCGCACGCGCTCCGCATGCCGACGCACCTTGGCCTGGTCCGTCATCTCCGCACCTCCACGCCCATCTGCTTCCGGGCCGGACCGGCGGCGCTGGGCGCCGCGGCCGGACCGGCCGACCTGGGAAACACTACCCGCGCATCCTGCGGCCTCGCCGCCGCCGTCGCCATTGGCCGTACCGGCCGAATACCCCCGGCCAGCGGCCGATTCAGTCGTCCGCACCGTGCAACCGGCGCCGCACGGAGAGCAACTCGACCTCCGGCCGGCCGGCGACCAGCCGCTCGCAGGCGTCCAGCACCGTACCGACGTGCTCCGGCTCGGAGGCGACCAGGGCGACGGCGATCTGGGCCCGGCCGTACAGGTCCAGCGCCCCCACCTCGGCGGCCGAGACCTCGAACTTGCGCAGTGCGGCGACGATGGGGCGCACGTAGGACCGCTTCGCCTTCAGGGAGCGCGAGTCTCCGGGCAGCAGCAGGTCGAAAAGGGCGGTTCCGGTATACACGGCGGGAAGGGTACGGCATCTGCGCCCCGTTGCTCGACGCCTTTCCGCCCCACCCGCCGCCCCGGACCACCGGCGGTTCCGGACAGGCCGTCGACCCCGGACAGGCCGGTGGCCGGAACCGCACGGGTTCCGGCCACCGGTATCCGACTCGACTCGCTCAGGCGCGCGGCTTCTCGCGCATCTCGAACGTCTCGATGATGTCCCCGACCTGGACGTTGTTGAAGTTGCTCAACGTCAGACCGCACTCGAAGCCCTCCCGGACCTCGGTGGCGTCGTCCTTGAACCGCTTGAGCGAGCTGATCGTGACGTTGTCGGCCACGACCGTCCCGTCACGCAGCAGCCGCGCCTTGGCGTTGCGGCGGATGACACCGGACCGGACGATACAACCGGCGATGTTGCCGATCTTGGACGAGCGGAAGACGTCGCGGATCTCCGCGCTGCCCAGCTCGACCTCCTCGAACTCCGGCTTGAGCAGGCCCTTCAGCGCGGCGTCGATCTCCTCGATGGCCTGGTAGATGACCGTGTAGTACCGGATCTCCACACCCTCGCGGTCGGCGATCTCCCGGACCTTGTTCGAGGCCCGGACGTTGAAGCCGATGATCGTGACCGCCTCGGACGAGGCGCTGGCCAGCATGACGTCGCTCTCCGTGATGGCACCAACACCCCGATGGATGATCCGCAGTTGGACCTCCGCCGGAATGTCGAGCTTGAAGAGCGCATCCTCCAGCGCTTCCACCGAGCCGGAGCCGTCACCCTTGAGCACCAGGTTGAGCGAGGTCTTCTCGCCCTCCTTGAGCTGCTCCATGATCGTCTCAAGGCTCGGCCGCCGCTGCGAGTTGGCGAAGCTCGCCGCCCGCCGCCGGGCCTGCCGCTGCTCGGCGATCTGCCGGACCGTACGGTCGTCCTCGGCGGCCAGGAAGGTGTCACCCGCTCCCGGCACCGCGGTCAGACCGAGCACCATGACCGGACGCGCCGGCCCGGCCTCGGTGACCGGCTTGCCGTTCTCGTCCAGCATGGCCCGGACCCGGCCGTGCGCCCCACCGGCGACGATCGAGTCGCCGGCCCGCAGGGTGCCCTTCTGCACCAGCACCGTGGCCACCGCACCGCGACCCTTGTCCAGGTGCGCCTCGATCGCCACACCCTGGGCCGGCCCGTCGATCGGAGCGGTCAGCTCCAGCGACGCGTCGGCGGTGAGCAGGACCGCCTCGAGCAGGTCCTCGATGCCGATGCCCGGCTTGGCCGCCACGTTGACGAACATGGTGTCACCGCCGTACTCCTCGGCGACCAGACCGTACTCCGTCAACTGCTGGCGAACCTTGTCCGGGTTGGCCTCCGGCTTGTCGATCTTGTTGACCGCCACCACGATCGGCACGTCCGCCGCCTTGGCGTGGTTGAGCGCCTCGATCGTCTGCGGCATGACGCCGTCGTCGGCGGCGACCACCAGCACCACGATGTCGGTGACCTGGGCACCACGGGCACGCATGGCGGTGAACGCCTCGTGACCCGGGGTGTCGATGACGGTCAGCGCCCGGTCCTCACCCTCGTGCGGCACACGCACCTGGTACGCGCCGATGTGCTGGGTGATGCCGCCGGCCTCGCCCTCGACCACGTTCGCCTTGCGGATCGCGTCGAGCAGCTTGGTCTTACCGTGGTCGACGTGACCCATGACGGTCACCACCGGCGGGCGGCTGACCAGCCGGTCCGAGTCGACCTCGGCGTCCAGGTCGATGTTGAACTGGGCGAGCAGCTCGCGATCCTCGTCCTCCGGGCTGACGATCGAGATCTCGAAGCCGAGATGCTCACCGAGCAGCTGGAGCGTGTCGTCGGAGACGGACTGGGTCGCGGTGACCATCTCGCCCAGGTTGAACATCTCCTGGACCAGCGAACCGGGGTTCGCGTTGATCTTGTCCGCGAAGTCCGACAGCGACGCGCCGCGAGGCAGCCGGATGACCTGGCCCTGACCGCGCGGGGCGCCCGAGCTCATGGTCGGTGCGGACAGGTTGTCGAACTCCTGTCTGCGCTGCTTCTTCGACTTGCGACCCCGGGTCGGCTTGCCGCCCGGACGCCCGAAGGCACCCGCGGCACCGCCGCCACGGCCACGGCCACCACCACCGGGGCGACCGCCACCGGCCGGCGCACCGCCGCCGGGACCACCGCGGTAGCCACCACCGGCACCGCCGCCGCCACCGGGACCACCGCGGTAACCGCCTCCGCCGCCGCCACCGGGGCCGCCACGGAAGCCGCCACCGCCACCGCCACCGGGGCCGCCACGGAAGCCGCCACCGCCACCGCCGGGACGACCGGCGCCGCCACCGCCACCGGGGCGACCGGGGCCGCCACCGGGACGACCGGGCCGCTGCGTCGGCATGGACGCCGGACTCGGCCGGGGCGGCATCGAGGCCGGGCTCGGCCTCGGCGGCATGTTGGCCGGGTTGGGCCGAGGCCCACCCGAGGCAGCCGGACGCTGCCCGCCCGGCGTGATGCCGAACGGGTTGTTACCGCCACTGCGCGCCGGCGGACGGCCACCGGGCCGGCCGGGGCCGGGCGTCGGGGCGCCGGGCGGCGCGGGACGGGCGCCCGACGGGGCACCACCCGGGCGCGGCGGAACGGCACCCGGACCCGGCTTCGGCCGGTTCGTGGGGCCGCCGTCGGCCGGCGGTTCCCGCCGGACCGTGTCGTTGCGCTGCTGCCGAGCCGCCTGGGCGGCCTTGACCGTCGCCTCCTGCTCGGCCTTCAGCGCGGCCGCGCGCGCCTCGGCGGCGGCCAGCTCGATGTCGTGCGCGCTCGCCGGCTTGGCGACCGGCGTCGCCGTCTGCGGCGGACCGGGCACCGGGCCCTTGGGCTTCGTCGGCGGTGTCGGCCGACGGGGCGGTCCCGGCTTCGCGGCGACCTTCGGCTCTCCCGGACCCGGTGCCGGAGCCGCCTTGGGTGCCGGCGGTGGCGTCGGGGCGGCGGCTGGTGCCGCCGGCTCCGGAGACGCGACGAAGGCGCCACGCAGCCGCCGGGCCACCGGGGCCTCGACGGTGCTCGACGCTGACTTGACGAACTCGCCCATTTCCTTCAACTTGGCGAGAACGGTCTTGCTTTCGACCCCGAGCTCCTTAGCCAGCTCGTGTACGCGGGCCTTGCCTGCCACTGCACTCCTCACTCCGAGGTCGTGCGGGCAGCACCCGCAGCGACCTCACTCGTGCACTTGAAGCCTGGTCATTTCTGGGACTTCATCGTGTGCTCATGTCGGTCGTCCTACCTTGCTCGGGTTCCGTTGCGTCGATCCCGCCCGGCCGGATGGCCGGTCGTGGTCGTCGACGCCTTGGAGGTGCTCGGCCAACTCACTCGCGTCGGGTACGCCAGCGACACGCAGCGCCCGCCCGAAGGCCCGACGCCGCACTGCCAGCGTGAAGCAGGCCGGATCGGGGTGCAGGTGCGCTCCCCGCCCCGGCAGCTTACGGGTCGGATCGGGTCGGAGGCTGTGACCAGTCTCATCGCCGACCGCGACGATCCGCAGCAGCTGGCCGGCCGGCGCCCGGTGCCGACAGCCCACACAGGTGCGCTCCGGCTCCGCGCGTCGTACCACTGGGAAAGTCTACCCCTACCCGGCCGAGATCGCGCCGTCCGCCTCGGCCGCGTGATCAGGACCGCCCTGCCGTCCCGCCGACGCCTGGCTCGGCATCTGCTCGGTGTCGGGACGGATGTCGATCCGCCAACCGGTCAACCGGGCGGCAAGCCGGGCATTCTGCCCCTCCCGTCCGATGGCCAGTGAGAGCTGGAAGTCCGGCACGGTCACCCGGGCCGTACGCGTCGTCGCGTCGACCACCTCGACCCGGAGTGCCTTGGCCGGCGAGAGCGCGTTGCCGACGAACTGGGCCGGATCCTCCGACCAGTCGATGATGTCGATCTTCTCGCCGTGCAGCTCGCTCATCACCGCCCGGACCCGCTGCCCCATCGGGCCGATGCAGGCGCCCTTGGCGTTCACGCCCGCCACGGTGGACCGGACTGCGATCTTGGTCCGGTGGCCGGCCTCGCGGGCGATCGCGGCGATCTCCACGGTGCCGTCCGCGATCTCCGGCACCTCCAGGGCGAAGAGCTTCTTCACCAGGTTCGGGTGCGATCGGGAAAGGGTGATCTGCGGGCCACGGAAGCCCTTGGCCACGTGTACGACCACGCAGCGGATCCGCTGGCCGTGCTCGTACAACTCGCCGGGGACCTGCTCGGACTGGGGCAGTACCGCCTCGACCTTGCCGAGGTCGACCGAGACGATGCCCTTCTCGCTGCGCGCCTCGTGCGCCTGCACCACCCCGGTGACCAGGTCGCCGTCCCGGCCGACGTACTCGCCGAAGTGCACCTCGTCGGTGGCCTCGCGAAGCCGTTGCAGGATGACCTGTTTCGCCGTCATCGCGGCGATCCGGCCGAAGTCGTGCGGCGTGTCGTCGAACTCCCGGATCACCGCGCCCTCGGCGTCCTGCTCCTGTGCGTACACCAGGGCGGCACCGGTCTTGCGGTCGATCTCGACCCGGGCGTGTGCCTGGGCCCCCTCGGTGTGCCGGTACGCCGTCAGCAACGCCGTCTCGATCGCCGCGAGAATCGTGTCGAACGGGATCTCCCGCTCGCGCTCCAGGGCGCGCAACGCCGCGAGGTCGATGTTCACCGCTCCTCGCCCTCCACATCTTCGTCGTCGCCGTTGCCGACGTCGTCATAGTCATCATCGCCGGCACCGGTCGGATCGTCCTCGGCGATCTCGTCCAGCCGGCTGAACTCCACCTGGACCCGACCCGGCCCGAGATCGGGGTACGCCCAGCCGACCGGTCCGGCGTCGGTCTCCAGCACTACCCGCTCGTCGTCGGCCGCGACCACCCGGGCGGTCAGCTGCCGGTCCCCGGCCGCCGGCGGCCACTCGTCGACGCCGCCCGGCTCCGGGCGCTCACCCGGGCCTCGCACGGTCACCTTGACCAGCCGGCCGACGTTGCGTCGCCAGTGCCGGGGCCGGGTCAGCGGCCGGTCCACGCCGGGCGAGCTCACCTCGAGCTGGTACTCCCCGGCGACCAGGTCTCCACCGGTCTCCTCCGCCTGGTCGAGCGCCTTGGAGAGGAGCCGGGAGACGTCTGCCACCGCATCGAGGCTGACCCCGCCGTCGCCGTCCACGACCACCCGGACGACGTACCGCCGGCCGGCCCGGGACACCGAGAGGTCCTCCAGGTCGTAGCCGGCGGCGGTCACCACCGGTTCGATCACGGCACGGAGCCGGAGCCGACGCGCGGACGGGTCCTCGCGGGGACGGTCCGGAGTCCGGCGACCCGCCCTGGGCCGACCGGCGTTCCGGCCACGCTGCGTCATCTCCGCGCCTCCCTCGTGATCGCCGGTTCCGTCCGGCAGCCATACCAGCGTGCCACCGGACTGACGTGTCCGGCGGCTGCGCAGAGCGTAACGTGCTGGCGGGCCCGGAGCCCGATCGGCGCACCGACGACGCCGCGGTGAGCGCGCCGGCCCCGTCGGCGGCACCGATGGTGTTGACTTGCCGGGTGCGCAGCGGCAACACGAACCAGACGATCGGCGCGGCGGGGCGGTCCCGGCGCGAGGTGGTACAGGCCGTCGCCCTGGCGGCGCTGGTAGGTGCCACCGGCTCGCTCAGCGGCTGTGGGCTCTTCGGCGGCGAGCCCGATCCGCCGCCACCGGACCCACTGGCGCCGCTGATCACCGGTGCCCTCGACCTCGCCGCCCGGCACGAGGCCGCGATCGCCGCGTTTCCCGACCTGGCCGACCGGCTCCGCCCGGTCGCCGAGGCACACCGGGCGCACGCCGCGGAACTGTCCCGGGTGACCGGCACCGCCCTGCCGAGCCCCACCGCCACCGTCCCCGGCACCGACCCCGGCGCCGGGTCCTCCACGGCGCTCCTCGGCCAGTTGCGGGAGGCCGAGCGGCAGGGCCGGGAGGCCGCCGCGCAGGCTTGCGCCGGGGCGCCGGCCGACCGCGCCGCGCTGGTCGGCTCGATCGCCGCGGCCCGGGCGACGCACCTGGAGGTGCTCCGGTGACCGGGCGCGGCGACCGGCCCCGGGGAGAGCGGGACCAGGGGAAGGCGGTCTGATGTCCGAGGCGCTGGCGGCGGCACTGGCCGCCGAGCACGCGGCGATCTACGCGTACGGGCTGATCGGGGTACGGCTCTCGGATGGCGCCGCCGAGCAGGCCCGCTCCGCCGAGGCGGCACACCGCAGCCGGCGGGACGGGCTCGTGCTGCTCCTCACCGAACGGGGCGGTCCGGTGCCGGTGGCCGAGCCGGCGTACGAGCTGCCGTTCGCGGTCACCGACGAGGCGAGCGCGTTGCGACTGGCGGTCGAGGTCGAGGAGCGGACCGCGGCGGTCTGGCGGGCCGCGCTGCCGGCGACCGAAGGTGCCGACCGCACCCGGGCGCTGAACGGGCTCACCGACGCGGCGGTCCGGGCCACCCGGTGGCGCAGGACGGCCGGGGTCAACCCGGCCACGGTGCCGTTCCCGGGCCGCCCGACCTGACCGGGCCGACCGAACCGACCGGGCCGACCGAACCGACCGGGGCGGGGCGGGGCGTGGGGAAGTCTGCCCGCGGTCTTCGCAAGGACGGACGGCGGTGCGGGCCACCGGGGCGGGCGTCAGCCGGCACACTGTACCGATGTCCGCTCTGGAAAGACCGGTCTCGGCGTTCGGCCGGGCCGTACGCCGACTCGGCCACGCACGCTGGTTCGCCGCCTGCACGCCGCTACTGGTCCCGGCCGACCGGCTGGTCGCCAGGCTGACCCGGGGCCGGGTGGTGGCGCTCGGCGTGGTGCCGTCGCTGCTGATCACCACCACCGGGCGTCGGTCCGGGCGACCGCGCAGCAACCCGCTGCTCTACGTGCCCGACGGCGACGCGTTCGTGGTGACCGGCTCGAACTGGGGGCGCCCCGAGCAGCCTGCCTGGGCGCTCAACCTGCTCGCCGAGCCGAACGCCACGGTCACCGTCGACGGCAACCGGATCCCGGTCCGGGCCCGGCCGGTCACCGGCGCCGAACGGGAGCGGCTGTGGGGGCTGCTGGTCGCCGAGTGGCCGGCGTACCGGACCTATGTCCGGCGGGCCGGCGGACGCGACATCCGGGTCTTCCGACTCGAACGGCGTCCCTCCCCGCCCGGGTAGGTCAGCGGAGCACGGCGACCTCCGGCCCGGCGGCGGACCGCCGGATCGACGTACCGTCAGCTCACGCCGACGCCGACGAGCCGGCCGACCAGGTACGTCGCGGCGGTGGCCGCCGCGCCGAGCAGTAGTTGTCGGCCACCGCTGACCCACCACCTCCGGTTGGTGAACCGGGCGACGACCGCACCCGCGACGAAGAGGCCGAGACCGCCCACCCCGAGCGCCAGCCACAGGTTGGAGAAGCCGAGCAGGTAGGTGAGCAGCGGCACCACGGCCCCGACCGAGAAGCAGAGGAACGACGAGAAGGCGGCGGTCCACGGGCTGGGCCGCTCGTCGACGTCGACTCCCAGCTCCTCCTGGACGTGTACCCGCAGCGCCTCCTCCGGGTTGTGCCGGAGTACGTCCGCGACCTGCTCGGCGAGGTCCCGGGGCAGCCCTCGCCGCACCCAGGCGTCGGCGAGTTCCCGGGCCTCGCCGGACGGGTTCCGCTCCAGCTCGCGGCGCTCCTTGGCAACCTCGGCGGCCACCTGCTCGTTCTGCGACTGCACGCTGGTGTACTCGCCGAGCCCCATCGAGATCGCCCCGGCGACCAGCCCGGCGAAGCCGGTCAGCACGATGGTGTGCGACGCGGCCCCACCGCCGCCGACGCCCGCGATCAAGGCGATGTTGGTGACCAGCCCGTCCATCGCGCCGAACACGGCGGGACGCAGCCAGCCGCCGGAGACGTCGGCGTGGTGGGGCTCGCCGACCGACACGGCCGCGTCGGTCACGGGTGCCGGCCCGTCACGGCAGGGTGAGGATCTCGTGGCCATCCTCGGTGACGAGGATGGTGTGCTCGAACTGGGCCGTCCAGCGCCGGTCCTTGGTCACCACGGTCCAGCCGTCCTCCCAGACGTCGTACTCGTGGGTGCCGAGGGTGATCATCGGCTCGATCGTGAACGTCATCCCCGGCTCCATCACGTCGGTCGGCCGCGGGCTGTCGTAGTGCGGCACGTAGAGCCCGCTGTGGAACGCCTCGCCGATACCGTGCCCGGTGAAGTCCCGGACCACCCCGTAGCCGAACCGCTTGGCGTACGACTCGATCACCCGGCCGATCACGTTGATCTGCCGGCCCGGTGCCACCGCCCGGATGCCGCGCATCATCGCCTCGTGGGTCCGCTCCACCAGCAGCCGGGCCGGCTCGGCCACCTCGCCGACGCAGAAGGTGGCGTCGGTGTCCCCGTGCACCCCGTCCAGGTACGCCGTCACGTCGACGTTGATGATGTCGCCGTCCATCAGCACCGTCGAGTCCGGGATGCCGTGGCAGATCACCTCGTTGAGGCTCGTGCAGCACGACTTGGGGAAGCCCTTGTAGCCGAGGGTGGAGGGGTAGGCGTTGTGGTCGATCAGGAACTCGTGCACCACCCGGTCGATCTCGTCGGTGGTGACGCCGGGCTTGCAGTGCTCACCGGCGAGCTGGGTGGCCTGGGCGGCGATCCGGCCGGCGACCCGCATCTTCTCGATCGTCTCGGCGGACTGGACGTGCGAGCCGCGCCACTCCTTCGGCCGCTTCTTGCCGACGTACTCGGGGCGGACGATGTGGGAGGGCACCTGGCGCCACGGGGAGAGGGTGCCAGGGGTCAACGGCGCACGGACGGTCATGACTTCCAGCCTAACGTCGCCGCCCGGCCGCGCTCACGCCTCGGTGACCCGTTCGACACCCGGCGGCAGGTCACCCGGAGCCTCACAGCGGGGTGACGTAGGCGCCGGTGATCCCTCCGTCGACCACGAACTGGGCGGCGGTCATGAACGAGGCGTCGTCGCTGGCCAGGAAGGCGACCGCGGCGGCGATCTCGGCGGGCTCGCCGAACCGCCCCATCGGCACGTGCACGAGCCGCCGGGCCGCCCGCTCCGGGTCCTCGGCGAAGAGTTCCCGCAGCAACGGGGTCATGATCGGCCCCGGGCAGAGCGCGTTCACCCGGATCCCCTGCCGGGCGAACTGCACGCCCAGCTCCCGGGTCAGCGCCAGCACCCCGCCCTTACTGGCGGTGTAGGCGATCTGCGAGGTGGCCGCCCCCATCAGCGCGACGAAGGAGGCGGTGTTGACGATCGAGCCGCTGCCCTGGCGCAACATGTGCGGGATGACGTACTTGCAGCAGAGGTAGACGCTGGTGGTGTTGACCCGGATCACCCGCTCCCAGGCGTCCAGGCCGGTTTCCAGGATCGAGTCGTCCTCCGGCGGCGAGATGCCGGCGTTGTTGAACGCGATGTCGATCCGGCCGTGCCGGGCCGCGACCTGGTCGAAGAGATCGCGTACCTGCGCCTCGTCGCTCACGTCGCAGGCCACGAATTCGCCGCCCACCTCGTCGGCGGCGGTCCGCCCGGCGTCGTCCGCGATGTCGACGCAGACCACGTATGCCCCCTCGGCGGCGAGCCGGCGGCTGGTGGCCAGCCCGATCCCACTGCCGGCCCCGGTCACCACCGCCACCCGCCCGGCCAGTCGATCACTCAGCGCCATCGCGGCTCCTTTCCGTCGCCGGCCCCTGCACCGGCCCCTGCGCCGACCCCTGCACCGGCCCGTGCGCCGGCTCGGCAGGCACCGGCGCGCTTCCGGCATCCTCGCCGATGTTCCGGCCCGTGGTCGATAGCCGGGGCAGTCCGACTCCGGAAGAGGGTCACCTCGACCGGGCGTCGACGTCTCGTCACCGGGCGTCGACTCAGAGGCGTTCGAAACCGCGGCGCAGTTCCCAGTCCGTCACCGCCGCGTCGAAGGCGGCCAACTCCACCCGCGCCTGGTTGGCGTAGTGCGCCACCACCTCGGCCCCGAACGCGGCGGCGGCCAGCGGCGACGCCGTCCAGCGGCCGAGGGCGTCCCGCAGCGTACCCGGCACCCGGGGCGCGGACTCGTCGGCGTACGCGTTGCCGACGAACTCCGGCTCCAGCTCCAACTCCGCCTCGATCCCGTGCACCGCCCCCGCCACCAGCGCCGCGATCGCCAGGTACGGGTTGACGTCGGCACCGGGCAGCCGATTCTCCACCCGCAGCCCCTGGCCGTGCCCGACCAGCCGCAGCGCGCAGGTGCGGTTGTCGGCGCCCCAGCGCAGCGCTGTCGGGGCGAACGACCCGGGCTGGTACCGCTTGTACGAGTTCACGTTCGGCGCCAGCAGGAGGCTGAAGTCCGGGATCGTCGCCAGCAGCCCGGCCAGTACCCGGGTGCCGGTCGGCGACAGCCGGGCCGGACCGTCGCCGAGCATCGCGGACCGCCCGTCGGCACGGCGCAGCGAGAAGTGGATGTGGCAGGAGCTGCCCTCGCGCTCGTTCGGCTTCGCCATGAAGGTGATCGACATGCCCTCCTGGGCGGCGATCTCCTTGGCCCCGCTCTTGTAGACGACATGGTTGTCGGCACAGGTCAGGGCGTCGGCGAACCGGAAGGTGATTTCGTGCTGGCCGAGGTTGCACTCGCCCTTGGCACTTTCCGGGGTCAGCCCGGCGCCGGCCATCTCGGTGCGGATCCGCCGCAGCAGCGGCTCGACCCGGGCGGTACCGAGCAGCGAGTAGTCCACGTTGTAGAGGTTCGCCGGGGTCAGCTCGCGGTAACCCCGGCGCCAGGCCTCCTCGTACGAGTCGCGGTAGAGCACGAACTCCAGCTCGGTGCCGGCGTACGCGGTCAACCCGTGCCCGGCGAGCCGGTCGAGCTGGCGGCGCAGGATCTGCCGGGGCGAGGCGAGCACCTCTCCGCTGCCGTCCGGCCAACGCAGGTCGGCCAGGAGCATCGCGGTGCCGGGCTGCCAGGGGACCCGGCGCAGCGTACTCAGGTCGGGGACCATGGCCAGGTCGCCGTAGCCGCGTTCCCAGCTCGACATCGCGTACCCGTCGACGGTGTTCATCTCCACGTCGACGGCGAGCAAGTAGTCACAGCCCTCGCTGCCGTGCCGGAGCACCTCGGTGAGGAAGTACGGCGCATGGAACCGCTTGCCCTGCAACCGCCCCTGCATGTCCGTCAGGGCGAGCACCACGGTGTCGATCTCGCCGCCGTCGACGGCCACCCGGAGCGCCTCCAGGCTCAGCGCCGGAATTCGAGCCCTCATCGGCGTCTCCTTCGTCCGGATCCAGGGCGGGACGCAAGGTGTGACCGGCGTCACGCATCTGCCCGAGATCGTGCGCCTCTCGAAGATCCACGTCAACTGATGTGCGCCGGGTGACCGAGATCACGATCGCCACCCCCGGGTCGAGGTGTCTATTTGAAGAAGTCTTCAATTGCACACATGCAAGTTCCGTTGTACCAGGCGAAGGCCGACTTCTTCCGGATGCTCGGGCATCCGATCCGGATACGCGTGCTCGAACTCCTCGGCGAGGGTCCCCGACCGGTACGCGAGCTGCTGGCCGAGACCCAGGTGGAGGCCTCCAACCTGTCCCAGCAGCTCGCGGTGCTGCGCCGGGCCGGGATCGTGGTGTCGACCCGGGACGGCGCGACCGTCGTCTACGCGCTGGCCGGCCCGGACGTGGCCGACCTGATGCGGGCGGCCCGGCGCATCCTCACCGAGATGTTGCGGGGCCAGGCCGAACTGCTGGCGTCGCTGACGGTGGAGCCCGAGTGAACGCTGACGCCGGAGGCCGGGCGGGTGCCGACGCCGGAGACAGGGTGGGTTTCGCCGGCCTGTTGCCCGGCCGGGCCGACCTGGCCGCGGTACGCCGCAACCCCCGTGCCGATCTGCTCGCCGGGCTCACCGTCGCGGTGGTCGCGCTGCCGCTGGCGCTCGGCTTCGGCGTCGCCTCCGGACTCGGTGCCGCCGCCGGGCTGGTGACCGCCGTCGTCGCCGGTGCACTGGCGGCCGTCTTCGGGGGCTCCAACCTCCAGGTGTCCGGGCCGACCGGGGCGATGACCGTCGTGCTGGTCCCGATCGTCGCGCAGTTCGGACCCGGCGGGGTGCTCACCGTCGGCCTGCTCGCCGGCCTGATCCTGGTCGGGCTCGCGATCGTCCGGGCCGGACGCTACGCGCGGTTCGTACCCGCCCCGGTGGTGGAGGGCTTCACCGTCGGTATCGCGATCGTCATCTTCCTGCAACAGGTGCCGGCCGCCCTGGGGGTGCCGGCGCACGGCGAGCAGGTGCTGTCGATTGCCGTACGTGCGCTGGCGGCGTTCGCCGCGCACCCGCACTGGCCGTCGGCGGCCTTCTCGGTCGGGGTCGCGGTCCTGGTGCTGGTCGTGCTGAAGTGGCGGCCGCAGATGCCCGCCGCCCTGCTCGCGGTCGGGGCGGCAACCGTCTGTGCCCAGGTGTGGCACATCGACGTCGCCCGCATCGGCGCGCTGCCGTCGACGCTGCCCCAGCCGACGCTCGCCTTCCTCCGGCTGGACGCCGTCGGGATGCTGCTCACCTCGGCGGTCGCCGTCGCGGCGCTGTCGGCCCTGGAGTCACTGCTCTCCGCCACCGTGGCCGACGGGATGCGGCGCGGTGAACGGCACCACCCGGACCGGGAACTGTTCGGGCAGGGCATCGCGAACATCGTGACGCCGCTCTTCGGCGGGGTACCCGCCACCGCCGCCATCGCCCGGACCGCCGTCAACGTACGCGCCGGAGCGGTCTCCCGGCTCGCCGCCCTGTCGCACGCCCTCGTCCTCGCGGTGGTCATGCTCGCCGCGGCCCCGCTGGTCGCCGGCATCCCGATCGCGGCGCTGGCCGGGGTGCTGCTGGCCACCGCCGTCCGGATGGTGCACGTCGGCGTGCTGCGCGCGCTGGTCCGGGCCGGCCGCTCCGACGCGCTCGTCCTGGTGCTCACCGCCGGCGCGACGGTGCTGCTGGACCTGGTGGCCGCGGTGCTCCTCGGCCTGATCGTCGCCGGGGGCCTGGCCCTGCGCAAGGTCGCCGGCTCCATGCGGGTCGACCAGGTGCCGCACGGCGAACACCTGCCGCATCTCGCCGTGTACCGGCCGAGCGGACCGCTCTTCTTCGCCGCCGCGCACCGTCTCCGGCACGCGCTCTCCCGGGTCGACGGGGTCGACGTGGTGCTGCTGCGGCTGTCCCGGGTCACCGCGATCGACGCCTCCGGCGCGCTGGCCCTGCGCGACGCGATCGAGGACCTGCACCACCGGAACATCACGGTGCACCTGTCCGGGATCCGCCCGGAGCATCGCCGGGCGCTTGCCGCCCTGGGTGTGCTGGCCCTGCTGCGGGAGCGGGTGCACGTCGATGCCCCGACCGCGATCGCCGCCCTGCGCTCGGGATAGCCGCCGCCGGACGCTGCCCGGGTCCGGCGCCAACATCCGGGTGGCCGTCCGGGACGACCGCACGGCGGTGGCACAGTGGTGTCATGCGGATCGGTCTACTGGGACCGCTGGAGGTGGTGGCCGGCGACGCGCCGATGCACGTCGGCGGGGTACGGGTACGCGCGCTGCTGATCCGGCTCGCCCTGGACCCCGGCCGGGTCGTCAGCACCCAGGCCCTCGTCGAGGCGCTGTGGCCGGACGGCGGGCCCCGACGGCCGACGCACGCGCTGCACTCGCTCGCGTCCCGACTGCGGCACGCCCTACCCGACGGGTCGGTGCTGCGCTCGACACCGACCGGCTACCTGCTCGATGTCGCGCCCGCCTCGGTGGACACGTTCCGGTTCGAGCGGCTGGCCCGAGAGGGCAGTAGAGCCTTGGACGGTGGGAACGCGCCACTCGCCGCCGCCCGGCTGCGGGAGGCGGTCGCGCTGTGGCGCGGGGATCCGCTGGCCGACGTCGCCCAGACCCGGTACGCGGGGGCGGTGATCGCGCGGCTGCGGGAGTTGCGGCTGACGGCCGACGAAGACCTGCTGGCGGCGGAACTGGCGACCGGCGCCGCCGGACCGGCCATCGCCAGGCTGGAGCAGCTCACCACGACGTACCCGCTGCGGGAGCGGTTGCGTGTGCTGCTGATCCGGGCACTGCAGGCCGATGGCAGGCCGGCCGAGGCGCTCGCCGCCTACGAGGCGTACCGGAGGATGCTCGCCGACGAACTGGGCAACGACCCCGGGCCGGAGCTGCGGAAGATCCACCTGATGCTGCTACGCGGCGAGCCGACCGCGGTCACCGGGCGGGGCCACCAGAACGCCGGACCGGAGAAGAGCGCGGAGGCGGAAGCGGGCCGGCCTGCCCGGGGCAACCTGCCGGCGGCATTGACCAGCTTCGTCGGCCGGGACACCGAGCGGCGACGGATCGCGGAGCAGTTCCGGACGTACCGGCTGGTCACGCTGGTCGGGCCGGGTGGGGTCGGCAAGACCCGGCTCGCCGGTACGGTACTGGCCGACCTGCCCGGTCCGGCCTGGCTGGTGGAGCTGGCCCCGGTGACCGATCCCGACGACGTCCCCCGGGCCGTCGCGGCCCCGCTCGGCCTCCGGGTCACCGCCGACCTGCCGACCAGGCTGGTCGAGGTGCTGTCCGTCGGGGAGCCGCTGCTCGTGCTGGACAACTGCGAACATCTCGTCGACGCCGCCGCCCGGCTCGCCGCCGACCTCCTCGGCCGCTGTCCGCGACTGCGGGTGCTCGCCACCAGCCGCGAACCGCTGAACATCCCCGGCGAGGCGATCTGCCCGGTGCCGCCGCTCGACCCGGCCGACGCGGTACGGCTGTTCACCGATCGGGCCCGGTCCGTCCAACCCGACCCTCCTGCGGATCGGAGGGTGGCCGAGATCTGCCGCCGGGTGGACGGCCTGCCGCTGGCGATCGAACTCGCCGCCGCCCGGCTCCGGTCGATGTCCGTCACCGATCTCGCCGCCCGGCTCGACGACCGGTTCACGCTGCTCGCCCACGGAAGCCGCACCGCCCTACCCCGGCACCGGACGCTGCGCGCGGTCGTCTCCTGGAGCTGGGACCTGCTCGACGAGGCGGAGCGCGACGCGGCCGAACGGCTCGCCGTGTTCCCCACGAGCCTGACCGCGTCCGCCGCGGAGCACGTCGGGATCGGTTCGGAGCTCCTGCACGCCCTCGTCGACAAGTCCCTGCTCCAGTTCGACGCCGGCCGCGGCCGCTACCGCATGCTCGAAACGATCCGGGCGTACGGCCTGGAACGCCTCACCGACACCGGCCGGCTGGCCGCTGCCCGGGCCGCATTCACCGCGTGCTACCTCGACCAGGCCGAACGGGCCGCTCCGCACCTGCGTCGCGCCGACCAGCTTCCGTGGATCGCCCGGCTCACCGCCGAACGCGAGAACCTGAGCACCGCGCTGCGCCTCGCGGTCGAGGACGCCGACGCCACGACCGCCGTACGTCTGGGCGCCGCCCTCGGACAGTTCTGGACGATCCACGGCGACCACGCCGAGGGGGCGAGCCGGCTGCGCGACGCGCTCGGGGTGCCGGGCGCCGTGCCTGCGGACGTCCGGCTGGATGCGGTGGCGAGTTTCCTGCTCAGCGCCATGCTCGCCGGCGACCTCGCCGACGCGTCGGCGGTGGCCGGGCCGGTATCCGGAACCGGGCCGGTGGCCGCGCTCGCCCGGGCGCTGCTCGCCCTGGTCGACGGCGATCTCGGCGCCGGAATCTCCGCCCTCGACGGGCACCTGTCCCACCCCGAGCCGTGGACCCGGGCGATGCTCTGGCTGGCCCGGGCGTTCCTGCTCGGCACGGCCGGTGACGCCCACGCCGGTCGTCAGGCGCTGACCGACGCGGTCGCCGGCTTCCGCGAAGCCGGCGACCGCTGGGGCCTGGCCCTGTCGCTGATGTCGCTGGCCTCCACCCACCTGTCGGCCGGCGACTACGACCGGGCGGTCGCGGCACTGGACGAGACGATGGCGCTGCTCCGCGTTCTCGGCACCGACGCCGACCAGCGGGTCTGGGCGGCGATGGTCCGGATCGACGCGGGCGATCTCGCGACAGCCCGCGACGAACTGCGGGACGTGCTCGACCAGGCACCGTCGACCCGGCACGTCGCGCTGGCCCGGCTCGGGCTGGCGGACCTGGCCCGGTACGACGGAGACCTGGGGGAGGCGAAACACCTCCTTGAACTGGCCGACGTCGACGGCGACCCGGCGTACCGGGCGCTGTACTCAGCCGGAGCGGGCCGGCTCGCCGTCGCCACCGACGATCTCGACGCGGCGGCCCGACACCTCGGCCAGGCGTACGCGCTCGCGCTCACCATGCCCGACCTGCCGATGGTGGCCATGGTCGGGGTCGGAGTGGCCGATCTGCTCCGGCGCTCCGGCCGGTCGGCGCGGGCGGCCCAGGTGCTCGGCGCCGCACATGCCCTGGCCGGGGCGCCGAGCGCCCGAAACCCCGACGTGCTCCGGTTGACCCGGGACCTACCGGCCATGCTGGGCAGCGCCGGCTACCGGACCGCGTACGACCGGGGCAGACGCCTGGACCGCGACGGTGCGCTGGAGCTGGTCGGCGACATCTGAGGCGGCGGGCCAGTCGTCACACCGGCACGCCCTCCGCATCCCGTTTGGCGAGGAAGGCGTCCCGACACCCCCGGCAGCAGAAGCCGTACAGGGTACCGGCGATTTCGAGGGTGACGGCGTGCTCGTTGAGCGGGATGATCACCCCGCAGAGCGGGTCCCGGACCGCTCGTCCGGCGGCGAGGTCCGCCTCGTACGGCGCACCCAGCATGTCCACCAGGTCGGTGGAGGTCCTGGCCTCGCCGCCGATCCCGATGGACCCTTCCGTGACGCCGAGCACGTGCACCTGCACCCGGGCGGCGGCCGCACCCGCCGGTTCGGCCGGGGTCCCACCGCCGGCCTCGGAGAGCACCCTCGTCACGTGCGTGATGAGCACCTGGCTGAGGTCCTTGCGCCAGGGTGCGGGAACATACGCCCGGACGACGTAGCGGGCCGGATCGGCGGACGTGACCAGTTCCTCGCCGGTCACCCACACCTCCGGCTCGTGGATCACCACCTGGAACATCGTTCGGAAGACCTCCGCCGTGCCGGGTTGCGTCTGCGAACCATCCGAACCACCCCCCAACTCCGCCAGCGATCCGAGTCGCCTGGCCACCCGCGCGCGCTCCGCCGGGTCTAGCCGCCCCTTGACGGCGATCACCTCGATAAAGATCATTCTCTGCTACACCTCCTGTCCGGCAGGTTGGCACTCCCGGCTGTCAGAGCGCTCGCAGCCGTCTGTCGGAGCGCTCGCAGCCGCCCGCCTGTCGGAGCACTCCGAGTCGTGGCGGGTCGGACCGCTCGCAGCCGTGGCGGGTCGGACCGCTGCCAGTCGTGGCGTGTCGGCACTTGATTTTGGCAATATCATCCGGGGCATCGGCTAGGTTTTCCCGCATGAGCTTGCTGGGCGAAGCGGTGGCGGTGCTGGACGAGCGGGGCGTGCTGGACCGGCTGGGTCGGCTGATCCAGCAGGTCTACCGGCGCGCCGCGGACCGGCACGAGCCGGAGCTCGGCGACGACGCGATGAGCTTCGGCACCACCGTCTGGCGCAACCTGACCAACCTGGGCAAGGCCGAGTTCGACGGGGTGGACGGGATCCGGGTCCGGCTGGAGGACAACTCGCTGGAGATCCTCTGCGCCGGCTACGTCGTCCGGCTCTACTCGCTGCAGGGTGGGATCGAGTCGATCCGCTGGGAGGGCAGCGAGGCCCGGCTCGGCGGCGCGGTGGAGAACAGCCGCGACGGGCAGCTCGCCTTCGACGACGAGGGACAGTTCCCCGAGGTCTTCGCCGAGGTGGTACCGCCGAAGCGGCACATCCGGATCGCGCACACCGGCGACATCGTCACCGGCGAGGCGGTCGCCTACATCGGGTTGCCCCGGGACAACCGGGACAGCGGCTCGCCCTGGTTCGAGGTACGCCTCTGGTTCGGTGAGCCGGCCACCGCCGGGGCACCGCTGCCGGTCGTGGCCGGGGCGGTGCCGCAGCCCCGCATCGATGAGCCGCCGATCCCCGAGCTGGACCTGCTGGCCATCCAGCCCGACGACCGGAGCGGCCGGTCCGATGCGTTCGGCCCGACATTCGGCCGTCCGGGCGAGCGGTCCGCGTGACGGGTCGGCTCCGACCGCCGGTACCCGCCGCCGCAGCCGCCGCCGCGTTCGCGCCGCACGCGCTGGCGCTGGCCCGCCGATGGCGGCGGATGCGCAAGAACGAGTTGGCCCGGCAGGTCGGGGTGACGGCCGCGGCGGTCAGCCAGTACGAGTTGGGCCAGGCCCGTCCGTCGGCGGCCACGCTGGCCCGGCTGGCCCTGGCGCTCTCGATGCCGGTCGAGTTCTTCGCCGCCGGCTTTCCCGTCCCGGTCACCTCCGGGCAGGCGCACTTCCGCAGCCTGCGCACGACCAGCCAGGCCGAACGGGACCAGGCGGAGGCGTTCGGCGAACTCGCCTGGCGGGTGGTGGAGGTGGTCGAACGCCAGCTCCGACTCCCCCGGCTGCGCCTGCCGCACCTGGAGCTGGCCGAGCCGACCGGCCCCGCCGACGTACGCGCCGCCGCCGTCGCCGCCCGGGACGCGTTCGGCCTCGGGGGCGCCCCGGTACCGCACATGGTGCGGCTGCTGGAGTCGGCCGGCGTGATCGTGCTCGCCCTGCCGGACGTCTCCGAACGGGTCGACGCGTTCTCGCACTGGTACGGCCAGCGGCCGTTCGTCTTCCTCAACCCGGGCAAGGACGATCGGGCCCGGTCCCGGATGGACGCCGCGCACGAGTTGGGTCACCTGCTGATGCACCACGACGCCGAGCCGGGCAGCCAGCTTCTGGAGCGGCAGGCGACCGCGTTCGCCTCGGAGTTCCTTGCCCCGAGCGCCGTACTGCGCGACGAGTTGCCGCCCCGGCTCGACTTCGACCGGCTGCACGAGGTCAAGCGCCGCTGGGGGATCAGCCTGAAGGCGCTGGTCTACCGGGGTCACGACCTCGGCGTCTACCGGGAGCACACCTACCGGCGCGGGATGGCGCTGCTCGCCCAGTGGGGCTTTCCGGAGCCGGGCGACCTCGGCCCCCGCGAGCAGCCGTCGCTGCTCGGCAGGGCGGTCGAACTCCTCGGCCGGCAGCAGGTAACCGTCGACCGACTGGCGACCCTGGCCGGCCTGCCGCCGACGCTCACCGACGCGGTGCTGGCCGCCGCCACCGAGCACGTACCCGAACTGGACATCACCCTCAGTTGAGGCGACTTGACTCCGCAGCGTGGGCACCGACGCCGGTAATTGCGTTGCCGACCCGGCGTTACGCCGAGGATGATCAGAGCCGTGACAAGGCAGGAACCGCACACCGCACGTCGATGCCGACGTGCCGGGTCCCTGGCCTGACCGGACGGCATCGCGCAAGCCCGGCGCGCCGGTCCGGCATCGCCGGACCCGAACGGGCCCACCCGGGGCCCGACGCCGGGTTCTCGGACAACCCGGCCTCCCGCGGCGGCGCGGGGCGCGGTCACCTCTCTCATCAGGTACGGCGCAGGTCGTGCCAGCGCCCGCCCCGCGCCGCCGCACCGCACCGCGTCCGCACAGGCACAGGCACAGGCGCTCGCGCTCGCGCTCGCACTCGCATTGGCACCGGCAAGGGTCTGCGGATCCGCCTCGCCAGGATCAGGTGAGGACGAGGCCGACCAGCCAGACGGCGGTGATGCCGAGCGCCGCGGCCAACTCGACCAGCAGGGCGAGCCCGACCGCCGACAGCGCGTGCCGGGTGGACGGCCAGGCCTGCTTCGCGTCCCCGAGCCGGGCCAGTTCGGCGAGCCAGAGCCCGAGTACGAAGCCGAGCACCAGCCCGACCACCGGCACCACGAAGAAGCCGACCAGCCCGAGTACGCCCCCGGCGAGCAGGGAACTCGTCGGCACCCCGCTGCGCTTCAGGTTCCGCCCCGGCCAGAGGTACTTGATCGTGCTGCCGAGCAGCGTGATCACAGTGGCCAGGCCGAGCACCACCCATCGGCCGAACCCCTCGCCGTCACCGAAGAACGACCAGACCAGTACGCCCAGCCAGCACAGGATCAGCCCGGGGATGATCGGCACGATCACCCCGCAGACGCCGATCACGATCGCCACGCCACACAGGAGGGTCACCACTGACTCGGTGTCGGTCACGTCCACGCTCCCCAGGGTGCCCTACCGCCGCCGGTCACGCCGCACCCGCCACCCGGCGCCGCCACCCGGCACCTGACTGCTGGCCGCTGCCTGCTGTCTGCTGTCTGCTGTCTGCTGTCTGCTGTCTGCTGCCTGCTGTCTGCTGCCTGCTGACATCAGGTGACCCGGTCCCGACGTCGCTCGGCGCGGGCGGTCAGCCACCTGGTGATCTCGCCCTCCGGCGCCGGCGCCGCGAAGTAGCGGCCCTGGGCGGCGTCGCAGCCGAGCGCCCGGAGCTGGTCCGCCTGGCCGGGCGTCTCCACCGCCTCGGCGGTGACGGTCAACCCGAGCGCGTGGGCGAGCCGCACCAGCGCGTCGACGATCCGGCCGTCCACCAGGCCCTGCCGGTCGCTGGACCGGATCCCCTCGACGAACGGGCCGGCGAGCTTGAGGTTGTGGATCGGCAGCCGGCGCAGGTACGCCAGGTTGGAGTAGCCGGTGCCGAAGTCGTCGATCGCGAGGCGTACCCCGAGGGCGGCCAGCCGGCGCAGCGCGGGCAGCGGCTCGCCGGCGGTGGCCATCACCGCGCTCTCGGTCAGTTCGAGTTGCAGCAGGTCGGCCGGGAGCCCGGTCTGACGCAGCACGTCCGAGACCGTGCCGACGACGGCCGGGTCCCGGGCCTGCCGGGCGGCCAGGTTCACGCTGATCACCAGCCGGGCGTCGGGGAACTCCCGGTGCCATCGGCTGGCCGCCTCGCAGGCCCGGGTCAGCACCCAGCGGCCGAGCTCGACGATCAGCCCGGTCTCCTCGGCCAGCCCGATGAAGCCGTCCGGGCCGAGCAGCCCCAGCTCCGGATGTCGCCACCGGACCAGCGCCTCCACCGCACAGATCGCCTCGTCGGCCAGGGTCACGATCGGCTGGTACTCGACCATGAACTCGCCCCGCTGCAGCGCCGTGGACATGCCGGCGATCAGCGCCGACCGGGTCTGCTCGCGGGCCCGCCGCGCCGGGTCGTAGCTCACCCACCGGCTCCGCCCCTCGGCCTTGGCCCAGTAGAGGGTGACGTCGGCGGCCTTCATCAGCTCGGCGACCGAGGTGGTGGCGAGCGGCCCGGAGACCACGCCGATGCTGGCCGACACCGACAGCCGGTGCTCGCCGACCTGCACCGGCTCGGCGACCGCCGCCAACGCCAGGTCGGCCACGGCCTTGACCGCCCGGCAGCCGGCGTTGTGGTCGATCAGGATCACGAACTCGTCGCCGCCCATCCGGGCGACCAGGTGCCCCTGCTCCGCCACGCAGTCGGCGAGCCGCCGGGCGACGGTGACCAGCAGGTTGTCGCCCAGGTCGTGCCCGA
Source organism: Plantactinospora sp. B6F1 (assembly GCF_040120695.1). Taxonomy (NCBI): domain Bacteria; kingdom Bacillati; phylum Actinomycetota; class Actinomycetes; order Micromonosporales; family Micromonosporaceae; genus Plantactinospora; species Plantactinospora sp. B6F1. Next base: position 27,626 of record NZ_JBEEAC010000037.1, read on the forward strand.
GGCTGTCGTTGACCGCCTTGAAGCCGTCGAGGTCGAGGAAGCAGATCCCGACCCGGTCGTCCGGCGCGCCGGTGGCGAAGAGCTCGCCGAGCCGGTCGAAGAAGAGGGTACGGTTCGGCAGCCCGGTCAACGGGTCGTGCAGGGCCTGGTAGCGCAGCCGCTGCTGTAGCTCGTGCCGTTCGGTGATGTCCTCCACCATCGCCACGGTGAACCGGGGTCGCCCGTCGTCGTGCCGGATCAGCGAGACCGCGAGATCGGTCCAGACCGCGCTGCCGTCCTTGCGGTAGTAGCGCTTCTCGACCCGTACGGCGTCCTGCTTGCCCTCGATCAGCTCCTGGTACAGCTCCCACATCCCGGCCGCGTCGTCGGGATGGAACAGCGCGGCCACGTTGATCTCACGCAGTTCGGCGATGGAGTAGCCGAGCAGCTCGGCGAAGGCCGGGTTGACATCGACGATCTGCCCGTCGATGTCGGCGATGCCGATCCCGATCGCGGCGTCGACGAAGACGGCCCGGAACCGCGCCTCGCTGTCCCGCAGAGCCCGCTCGACCCGGTCCCGGGCCTCCAAGACGGACTGGGCGATCCGCTCCTGCTGACCGAGGGTCCGCTGGCGCAGCGCACCGGCGAATCCCGCCGACAGGGTGCCCTGGAGGGCGGCGATCCGGGGTGTCGCCACCGGCTCGGGGAGGTCCGGCAGGACGACCCGGCGGAACCGCTCGCCGAGGGCGCGTACCGACCGGTCCAGCACGTCCGGCCCGGTCAGGTGCGCCTCGACCAGGGCTCGGCCGACCTCGTACCCGGGCTGTGGGGTGAACGGTTCGGCCAGCACCGCCTCGGCCAGCCGTACGGTGTGTGCCAGCATCTGTCGCCGGTTCTCGGCGGTACTCGTCGGCACGTACCCGCAGCTGGCCACCTCCCGCGCCCAGCGTTCCGCGTACCGCTGCGCGCCGGGCTGGTCGACGCCCGGGCCAGCGGCGGAGAATGGCGGCTCGTCGTCCGCCGACTCGTCGCCGCCGGCTCCGGCGGCCGAGGTCGACACCGCTAGCCCGCGTCGCGGTCGTGCCGGCCGACGCCGCCGAACGCGCCGAGCCGCTCCGGGTGCTCGCCGGGATCGGTGGGCTCGTCCGGTCGCCACAGCGGCATGTGCACCACCCCGGGCTCGACGAGGGTGAAGTCGCCGAAGAACGCGGTGATCTCGGCCCGGGAACGGAGTGTGATCTCGGTCGACGTCCGGGCGGAGAGGCGCTGCGCGTCCAGCATCTCCGGAGGCTGGTCCTCGTAGGTCGAGTGCGAGATCAGCAGGTAGCTGCCGGGCACCGTGCCGGCGCGCAGGGTGGCCAGGATCCGCTGCGGGTCGTCCGAGTCGGGGATGAAGTGCACCACCCCGGCCAGCAGTACGGCGACGGGGCGGCGCAAGTCGATCACGCCCAGCTTCTCGGCCTCGGCCAGGATCCGCTCCGGCTCCCGCAGGTCGGCATGGATCACCCCGGTGTGTTCGTTGCCGGCCAGGATCGACCGGCTGTGCGCCACCGCCACCGGGTCGATGTCGACGTACGCGATCCGGGCGGCCGGGTTGAGCGCCTGGGCGACCTCGTGCACGTTGCCTACGGTCGGGATGCCGGAGCCGATGTCGAGAAACTGATCGATGCCCTCGTCGACCAGCATCCGTACGCCCCGGCGCAGGAACGCCCGACCGGCCCGCATCGTCTCGGCCAGGTTCGGTGTCATCCCGGCGATCTGCTCGGCGAGCTGCCGGTCGATCTCGAAGTTGTGTGCGCCACCGAGGAAGTAGTCGTAGACCCGGGCGGCACTGGGCCGGGTCAGATCGATGTCCGCGGGTAGCCCGTCCGGAAGTCGCATGTCCGCCTCAGCTCGTCACTCCGGCCCGTGCAGGGGCTGGTCGGCCACGACCTGTGCCCCCGGCAGGCAGCACCGGCGAACCGGCGGGTCGTGGTGATGGACCCACACTTTAGGGCCTGCCCAGCGGATCTTCTACCGGCGGCCCGGCGGCGGGATAGGTTTGGCCGCATGGCGCAGGCACAGTTCCTCCGGGAGACCGATGTCGATGGCCCGGTCGTCCGACCGGCCGCCGGGAGATGACCCGCCGGGAGGTCGAGGTGCCCCACCGGGAGGTCGAGGTAACCCGCCGGGATGTCGAGGTGCCCCGCCGGAAGGTTGAGGTGACCCGCCGGCAAGGTGCGGTGACCCGCGGGGAAGGTGCGGTGACCCGCCGGGAGGTTGGCGGCGTCCGCCGTCCGGCCGTCGCGCTCGCCGCCGCGACCTGCACGCTGCTCGGCACCGTCGCGGTGGCCGTCGCCGTGGCCGCCGGTCCGGCTTCGGAACTCGCCGCCTACGTCAGCGAGGCCGGCGCGTCGGGAAGTACGACGCTCTGGCCGTACCGGGTCGGGCTACTGGCCACCGCCGCCGGGCTGGTACTGCTCGGCGCGGCCCTGCCCGCCGCGTTGCGGCTGGCGGCCGGGCTGCTGGTGGCCAGCGCGGTCGCCACGGTGGTCTCGGCCGGGGTGAGCTGCCGCTCCGCCTGCCCGTTGCCGCCCTTCGACCAGGTGACCCTGGCCGACCTGGTGCACGGCGGCGCCAGCGTCGCGGCGGTGGCCGGCACGGTCTTCGCGATGCTGGCGGTGGCCGGGACGACCGGGGCGGCCCGGCCGCTGCGCCGGATCTCGGCGATCGCCGCCGCGGTCGCGCTGCCACTGTCGGCGGTCGCCGGCCTCGCCATGCTGCTGGTCGGCCGGAGCGTCCTGATGGGTGCGGTCGAACGGCTGCTCCTGCTCGACCTGGCCGGCTGGGCAGTCGCCACCGCGCTGACCATGGCGCTGACCCGGCCACCCGCCACGCTGGTCGTCTCCACACCCACGATCCCGAACCTCACTGACGGCGCCGCCGACCGGGAGCGGGATGGGCCACCGATGGGGAGCCTCAGCCGGTAGCTGTAAGGCGCCTCACGGAGACCTGTCCTTTCATTGCCGGCTGCGGCGTCGTATCGTCTCCTGACGATGACCAACGTCTGGTTTCTGACCGTGCGCCTCTATGTCGATCTGCGACTACAGGCCAGCGGCTGCTGTCTCGGCTGACCCGTCCCGCCGACCGCAGACCGCAGATCCGGCGTGCCCCCGGCCAGCAGACCGCGCCGCCGGATCCAGATGTAGGGATTCCGTTCGATGACTTCGGTATTCTCCGCCATTCGCAAGATTCCATTTTCCGCACAGATCCTCGCCGGTCTGGTCCTCGGCATCGCGCTCGGCTACCTGGCCCGGGCCGCCGACATCTCCTGGCTCGGCACCACCCTCGACGAGATCGGTGGCATCTTCGTCCAGCTGCTGCGGCTCGCCGTACCGCCGCTGGTCTTCACCGCCCTGGTGGTCAGCGTGGTCAGCCTGCGCGGGGTGGCCAACGCCGCCCGGCTGGCCCTGAAGACCCTGCTCTGGTTCGGCATCACCGCGCTGATCGCGGTCACCGTCGGTATCGGGCTGGGCCTGCTGACCAACCCGGGCCGGGGCGTCACCCTGGACGTCGCCGGTGCCCAGGCACCGGAGCGGACCGGCTCGTGGACCGACTTCCTCACCGGCATCATCCCGGAGAACCCGGTCGGCGCGTTCGTCGAGAACAACGTGCTCCAGATCGTCTTCCTGGCCGTGGTCGCCGGGGTCGCGTCACTGCTGGTCGGCGCCGCCGCCGAGCCGTTCGTCAACGTCAACAGGGCGCTGCTGGCGATCACCCACAAGGCGCTCTGGTGGCTGATCCGGCTCGCGCCGATCGGCACCCTCGGGCTGATCGGGCACGCCGTCGAGGCGTACGGGTGGGACCTGCTGGCGCCGCTGGCCAAGTTCACCACCGCCGTCTACGTCGGCTGCGCGATCGTGCTGCTGGTGGTCTACCCGCTGGTGCTGATCGTCGCCGGCAGGCTCAACCCGCTGCGCTTCTACGCCGGCACCTGGCCCGCGATCGAGCTGGCCTTCGTCTCCCGCTCGTCGGTCGGCACCATGCCGGTGACCCAGCGCTCGGTGGAACGGATCGGCGTGCCGCGCGAGTACGCGGCGTTCGCCGTGCCGTTCGGCGCGACCACCAAGATGGACGGCTGCGCCGCCATCTACCCGGCCCTCGCCGCGATCTTCGTCGCCCAGGTCTTCGGGATCGGCCTGAGCCCGCTCGACTACCTGCTGATCGCCTTCGTCTCGGTGGTCGGCTCGGCCGCGACCGCCGGGCTGACCGGGGCGCTGGTGATGCTCACCCTGACCCTGAGCACGCTGGGCCTGCCACTGGCCGGGGCCGGTCTCCTGCTCGCCATCGACCCGATCCTGGACATGATCCGCACCGCCACGAACGTCGCCGGGCAGGCGCTGGTGCCGACCGTGGTGGCCGCCCGGGAGGGCGTACTGGACCGGGCCGCGTACGACGCGGCCGGCCGCCGCGAACTGCTGGACGAGAACCCGCCCACCGACCACCCAACCCGCGACCCCGCCCCAGCCCCACAACCCGCCTGACGGTTGATCGTGGTCTTCTGCTGCCCCTGGAGGGGCAGCAGAAGACCACGATCCGTCTCCGGAACGGGGCAGCTCAGAACAGGACGGTGGCGAAGGTGCCGACCGAGCGGAATCCGCAACGCTCGTAGACCCGGCGGGCCGGGGCGTTGTAGTCGTTGACGTAGAGGCTCACCGTTGGGGCGACCCGGGCCAGCGCGTCCCGGACCACCGCCGCCATCGCGGCGACGCCGATCCCCCGCCCCCGCCAGGCCGGATCGACCCAGACCCCCTGGATCTGCGCGGTGCGCCGGGTGACGACCGCCAGCTCCGCCTTGAAGATCACCTGGCCGTCGACGATCCGGGCGTACGCCCGGCGGGCCCGGACCAGTTCGGCGACCCGCTGCCGGTACGCCCGCCCGCCATCCTCGGCCAGCGGCGAGACTCCCACCTCCTCGGTGTACATCGCCACCGCCGCCGGGAAGAGCGCCTCGATCTCGCCTGCCCGGACCGGATGCACGTCCGGGTCCGGCGCCACCCGCGGCACCGCCCCGGTGGCCAGCAGCGGCTGGTTCGGGCGTACGTCCCGAGCCGGTCCCCACCGCCCGGAGAGCCGCTCCCAGAGCCCGAGTACCCCCTCGGCCCGCCCCACGATCGACGAGCAGGTGCGTTCCTCGGCACCGAGCGCCTCGGCGAAGGCGGCGATCGCCGCTGCACCGGCGCAGACCGGGGTGACCTGGCCGCCCAGCCAACAGACTGCTTCGAGGTTGTCCCGCGAGCCGTAGCCGAGCACCCGGCCGTCCGCCCGCCACCAGGACAGACCGTTCGCGGCGACCCGCTCGGCCACCTGCGCGGCGGCGAAGGGGTCGTGGTCGAGGATCCGCTCCACCGCGCCGCGTTCGGCCTCTCCGAGCTGGCGTACCGGCACCATCAGCACGCCCTCCAGCGTGCCAGATCATCGGCCACGGAACGGGCCGGATCACCGCGCCGGCTCCGGGCGGGTCCGGACACCCCGGCCGTTACGCGGACTCCCGGATCACCAGCTCGGTGGGGAGGATGACCGCGGCGTGCGAGTCGCCGGCCAGGTGGCCGAGGAGCAGCCGGACCATCTCGGCGCTGATCCGCGCCCACGGCTGCCGGACGGTGGTGAGGCGCGGTACGGAGGTGGTGGCGACCTTCGAGTCGTCGAAGCCGCCGACCGCGACGTCGTCCGGTACCCGCTTGCCGGCCCGGTGCAGCGCGGCGATCGCGCCGGTGGCCATCAGGTCCGAGCTGACGAAGACGGCGTCCAGCTCCGGCACCTGGCGCAGCAGCCGCTCCATCGCCGCCTCACCGCCGTCGTGGGTGTAGTCGCCGGTCACCACCAGCCGGGGGTCGGTCTCGCCCAACACGTCGTGGTAGCCGGCGAGCCGGTCCACCCCGCCGGAGGTGTCCAGCGGGCCGGTGATGGTGCCGATGGTCCGGTGCCCCCGGGACCGCAGGTAGCTGACCATCTGCCGGGCGCCGCCCCGGTCGTCGGCGGCCACGTAGCTGACGTCGGAGTCCCGGCCGAGCGGGCGGCCGACGACGACGAACGGCAGGCCCCGGGAGTCCAACTCGTCCAACAGCGGGCTGCCGGCGTGGGTGGAGACCACCAGTGCGCCGTCCACGTGGCCTGCGGTGACGTACCGGCCGACCCGCTTGCGGTCCTCCTGGGTGCCGGCGATCGTCAGCAGCAGCGTGATGTCGTGCTCGGCCAGCTCCTGGGTGCAGCACCGGAGCAGGATGTTGAAGTTCGGGTCCTCGAAGAGCCGGTCCTGCGGCTCGGAGAGGATGAACGCCACCGAGTCCGAGCGCTGGGTGACCAGGCTCCGGGCATGCTGGTTGAGCACGTAACCGGTCTTGCGGATCGCCCGCCGGACGGCCTCCAGGGCCGGGCCGCTGACGTTGTGCCCGCCGTTGAGCACCCGGGAGACGGTGCCCCGGGAGACGCCGGCCACCGCCGCCACGTCGTCCATGGTCGGGCGGGGCCTCGTCCGGCGGATACGGCTGCGATCAGGCGCGGTCACCCTGTCATTGTCCCCGCGCCGGCAGCCGGCGGCGGCACCGGAGCTTGTGACACAGCTCGCCCCGGTTCCGCCGCCGTCCCGAGACAACCCGCTACGCCTTGGTCAACCCGGAGAGCAGGTCGATGCGCCAGTAGCGTTGCAGCGAGAGGAAGAGCGCCACCAGCGGGATGATCGACAGCAGCGACCCGGCGATCACCAGCCGGTAGAGCGCCGGCTGGGTGTTGCCCTGGTTGAGCAGCGTGTAGAGGCCGAGCGTCACCGGGAACCGCTCGTCGTTGGCGAGCATGATGAACGGAAGCAGGAAGTTGTTCCAGATCGCCACGAACTGGAGCAGGAAGACGGTGATCAGGCCGGGCACCATCATCGGCAGCGCCACCCGGCGGAAGATGCCGATCTCGCTGGCCCCGTCCACCCGGGCCGCCTCGACCACCGAGTCCGGTACCGCCGCCGCCGCGTAGATCCGGGCCAGGTAGATGCCGTACGGGCTGATGATGCTGGGCAGCAGCACCGACCAGTACGTGTCGGTCAGCCCCACCTTGGCCAGCAGCAGGTACTGCGGCACGGCCAGCGTGATCCCCGGGACCAGCACCCCGGCCAGCAGCACGTTGAACACCACCGACCGGCCGGGGAACCGGAACTTGGCCAGGGTGTAGCCGCTCAGCCCGGAGACGGCGGCGGAGAGCGCCGCTCCGACCCCGGCGTAGAGCACGGTGTTCAGCATCCACCGCCAGAACAGCCCGTCCCGGTACGTCGACAGGTCGGTCACGTTCGCGATCAGCGCGTCGCCGGGGGCGAAGGTCGAACTGGTGAAGAGGGTGGCCGCGTCCTTGCTGGCGGCAACCACCACCCAGGCCACCGGCAGCAGGCAGTAGAACGCCCCGATCAGCAGGATCGCGGTCGGTACCAGCCGGGATAGCCGGCCCGGGCCCCGGCCACCGGCAGGGGTCGGGGCCGGCGGCCCGGGTGCGGCGAGCGTGGTCGGGGTGGTGACGGTGTCGGCTCCGGCCATCTCACTTCTCCTGTCCGAAGGCCCGCTTCTGCACCAGGCGCAGGAAGCCCAGCGACAGGACCAGGGTGATCGCGGCGATCAGCACCGAGGTGGCCGCGGCGGCGTACCGGTCGTCGGTGGCGAACGCGTCGCGGTAGATCTTCATCAGCGGGGTCCAGGTCGACGAGATCGAGTTGGTCATCGGCGCCAGCGTCATCGGCTCGCTGAACACCTGCAACGTGGCGATCATGGTGAACAGCGTGGTCATCACCAGGGCCGGGGCGAGCAGCGGGATCTTGATCCGGAGCGCGATCTGGATCTCGGAGCAGCCGTCGAGCCGGGCCGACTCGTACAGCTCCGGCGGGATGGCCCGGAGCGCGGTGTAGAGCACGATCATGTTGAAGCCGACACCGCCCCAGAGCGCGATGTTGACCACCGCGTAGAAGACGACGTCGGTGCCGAGCAGGTCCGGCTCGGGCAGCCCGAACCGGGCCAGCAGGTCGTTCAGCGGGCTGGTCGCCGGCAGGTAGAGGAAGCCCCAGAGCAGGCTGGCGATCACCGCCGGCACCGCGTACGGCAGGAAGATCGCGGTACGGCTGAACTGGGCGAGCTGGGCCCGGGGCCGGTCCAGCAGCAGGGCGAAGAGCAGCGCCAGCCCCAGCATGGTCGGCAGCAGCAGCGCCCCGTAGCCGAGCACCCGCAGCACCCCGGACCAGAGTTCGGAGTCGGTGACGGCGTTGCGGTAGTTCTCCAGCCCGGCGAAGACCTCGGTCCGGGAGCCCCGGCCGAGCCCCAGCCCGGAGATCCGGACCTTGCGCAGGCTCAGGTACCCCGCGTACCCGATCGGGGCGAGGAAGAAGGCGAGGAACAGGATCACCGCCGGGGCGAGGAAGACGTACGGGATTCCCGTACGCCTTCCCCGGCGGCGCACCCCGGGGGTGGCCGTGGGCATCGACTCTCCGTTCGGTCGGCCGGTCGGTCTTGCCTGCCCGGCTGGTCAGCCGGCGATGGTGAAGCCGTTCTTGCGCATGTCGTCCACGGTCGCGGTCTGCATCGCGTCGACCGCCGCGCCGAACGGCGTCTTGGCGGTGATCGCCTTGCCGAACGCGTCCTGGTACGCCTCGTAGGTGACGTTGACGTTCGGTCCCCAGGTGACCCCGGCGGCGGTGTCGGCGATCTGCTTGGCCAGCGGGTAGAAGTCCGCCTGGTTGGCGAAGAAGTCCGGCGGTGAGGCCAGCGCCGGGCCGGACTGGGCCTCCCGGGCCGCCGGGTAGACGGCGCACTCCCGGACCAGCATGGTGGTGGCGGCCGGGTCGGTGTTAAGCCAGGTGGCGAAGCGGACCGCCGCCGCCTTGTGCCTGGAGGCCTCGGTGACCCCGGTGGAGGAGCCGCCCCAGTTGCCGGTCCGGTTCTCACCGGCGCTCCACTGCGGCAGCGGGGCCATCGCCCACTTGCCCTTGGTGGCCGGCGCGTTGCCGACCAGTACGCCGGGGGCCCAGACCGCGCTCGGCCAGGCCAGCAGGGTGCCGTCATTGAGCGACTTGTTCCACTCCGGGGTGTACATCGGCTTGCCGTCGACCACGCCCTCGCCGACCAGCCCGCCCCAGTAGTCGGCGACCTTCTTGGTGCCGGCGTCGTTGACGGTGACCCGCCAGGACTCGCCGTCGATCCCCCACCAGTTCGCGCCGGCCTGCTGGGCCAGCCCGGCGAACCAGCCCGGGTCGTTGGCCGAGAAGGTGGTGAGGAAGTGCTTCTTCGTCTTGCCGCGCAGCGTACGGGCGGTCTGCGCGAACTCCTCCCAGGTCTTCGGCACGGTCAGCCCGAACTGCGCGAAGAGGTCGGTCCGGTAGTAGAGCATCATCGGCGCGGCGTCCTGCGGGATCGCGTAGACGGCGTCGGTGCCGAGGGTCACCTGCTGCCAGCTGCCCTCGGAGAACTTCTCCGCAAGCGGCTTGGCCTGCTCGGCGATGTCGGCCAGTACGTCGTTGCTGACCAGGGTGGGCAGCGACTGGTACTCGACCTGGGCGAGGTCGGGCGGGTTGCCCGCCTTGGCCGCGGTGAGCAGCTTGGTGACCATGTCGCCGCCACCGGCCTGCTTGCTGAGCGTCACCTTGGTCTCCGGGTTGTCGGCGTTCCACCGGTCGACCAGCTTCTCGATGTTGGGCGCCCAGGACCAGAAGGTCAGCTCGACCGGGCCGGCCGGCTCTGCCGGGTCGTCGTTCGAGTTGGACGTGCAGGCAGCGACCAGGCTGGCGCCGAGAGCCACCGCCAGGATCTTCGCGCCGAGCGTACGGGTCATCTCAACCTCTCAGTTTCCGTGGTGTCATCGGCTCGTGATCGACCAGAAACAACTGGGAGCGCTCACAGTCTTGGACCCTGGATCGATCATGTCAAGACACGGTTTGGCACTTGTTTACCTTGTAGATCGGTGTGCAATCATGCCCACTACCGTTGGGAGCGCGCACAGTTCGGAGATCCCGCATGAGTCAGACCCCGCACCTTGTGGTAGCCACCGAGGACGTTGCCGGCCGGGCCGGGCCGCTGCCCCGGCTGGCCCGCCTGGCGTACGGCGGCGACTACAACCCGGAGCAGTGGCCGGAATCCGTCTGGGCCGAGGACGTCGAGCTGATGCGGGTCGCCGGGGTGAACCTGGTCAGCGTCGGGATCTTCTCCTGGGCCCTGCTGGAACCGGCCGAGGGTCGGTTCGAGTTCGGCTGGCTCGACCGGCTGCTCGACCTGCTGCACGACGGCGGGATCGGCGTCGACCTGGCCACCCCGACCGCCGCACCGCCGGCCTGGTTCCGCCGCCGCCACCCGCAGGCCCGGCTGGTGGACCGGCACGGCGTGCCGCAGGGCGGGGGCGCCCGACAGTCGTTCTGCCCCAGCTCACCCGCGTACGCCGAGGCCAGCGCGCGGATCACCGAACAGCTCGCCCGCCGCTACGCCGACCACCCCGCGCTGGTGCTGTGGCACTCGCACAACGAGTACGGCGGCGTCAACGCGCTCTGCTACTGCGCCACCTCGGCCGAGGCGTTCCGGGACTGGCTGCGTGACCGGTACGGCGGCGACCTGGACCGGCTCAACGCGGCCTGGGGCACCACGTTCTGGGGCCAGCGGTACGCCGACTGGGCGGAGATCGAGCCGCCGCTCGCCGCGCCGACCGCGGTGAACCCGGCCCAGCAGCTCGACTTCCTGCGCTTCTCCTCCAACGCACACCTGACGAACTTCCGGCGGGAGCGGGACATCCTGCACCGGCTCTCCCCCGGCGTGCCGGTGACCACCAACTTCATGATCGCCAACTGCAAGACGATCGACTACTGGCGCTGGGCCGCCGAGGTGGACGTGGTCTCCAACGACCACTACCTGCGGGCCGAGGAACCGGACAACCACATCGAGCTGGCGATGTGCGCCGACCTGACCCGGGGGGTGGCCGGGGGTCGGCCGTGGCTGCTGATGGAGCACGCCACCTCGGCGGTGAACTGGCAGCCCCGCAACATCGCCAAGCGCCCCGGCGAGCTGCGCCGCAACAGCCTGGCCCACCTGGCCCGGGGCGCCGAGTCGGCGCTCTTCTTCCAGTGGCGGGCGTCCCGGTTCGGCGCCGAGAAGTTCCACAGCGCGATGCTGCCGCACGGCGGCACCGACACCCGGATCTGGCGCGAGGTGGTGGCGCTCGGCGCCGAGTTGCCCAGCCTCGAACCGCTGCGCGGCACCCGGGTGGTCGCCGACGCGGCGGTGCTCTGGGACTGGGAGTCCTGGTGGGCCGTTGAGCTGGACTGGCGGCCGTCGGTCGACCTGGACTACCGGAAACGGATGGCGGCCTGGTACGAGCGGCTCTGGCGGGACCGGATCACCGTGGACTTCGCCCACCCGGAGCGGGCACTCGACGGCTACCCGCTGGTCGTCGTACCGAGTCTCTACCTGACCACGCCGGCCGCGGCGGAGAACCTGCGCCGGTACGTGGCGGGCGGTGGGACGCTGCTGGTCTCGTACTTCTCCGGGATCGTGGACGCCGACGACACCGTGCATCCCGGCGGCCATCCCGGTGCGCTGCGCGACCTGCTCGGGCTGACCGTGGAGGAGTTCCTGCCGCTGCGCTCCGGCGAGACGGTCCGGCTCGTCGAGACGGTGACGGCCGGGCCGGCCAGGGCTGGGACGACCGGGCCGACCGAGGCCGGGCCGACCGGGCCGACCGGGACGACCGGGCCGACCGGGGCTGGGACGACCGGGGCGACGGCGGGCGCGGAGATCAGCGCGGACGTCTGGGCGGAGGTGGTGGTGCCGCAGGGCGCCACGCCGGTGTGGAGCTATCGGGACGGTCCGGCCGCCGGTGGACCGGCGGTCACCCGGCACGCTCTCGGTGCCGGCCACGCCTGGTACGTCTCCACCCGGCTGGATACCGCCGGGCTGGCCCCGGTGCTCCGGGCGGCGTACCGGGACGCGGGCCTGGTCCCGCCGGACGGGGTGCCGGACGGGGTCGAGCTGGTCCGGCGCGCGGGTGCGGACGGCAGCCGGTTCCTGGTCGCGATCAACCACGCCGACCGCGACGCGGAACTGCCGGCCAGCGGCACCGACCTGGTCGACGGCACCGTCCACGATCGAGTGCTCCGGGTGCCGGCCGGCGGCGTACGGGTGCTGCGCACCTGATCCAGCGGTCGTGTCCCGTCCGTTGTCGATGTCGGGGCGGCTCGTTCGTCTAGCTGGTGACGGGCCGGCGACGGACTGGCCCTGGAGGCGGGGAGAGCACGATGGGAAAGCTCGTTGTGGTGGTGAACGTGACGCTCGACGGGGTCATGCAGGCACCGGGCGGGACGGACGAGGACACCCGGGGTGGCTTCCGGCACGGCGGTTGGGCCACCCCGTACGCCGACCACGTCATGGCGGAGACGATGGGCCGGGGCATGCGTGCGGACGGCGCGTTGCTCTTCGGCCGCCGCACGTTCGAGAAGTTCTGTGGCTACTGGCCGAGGCAGACCGACGGCAACCCGTACACCGAGGTCCTCAACCGCAAGCACAAATACGTCGCCTCGCGGAGCCTGGCCGAGCCTCTGCCCTGGCAGAACTCGTCCCTGCTGAAGGGTGACGCGACCGCGGCGGTGGCCGCGCTCACGCGCGAGGTCGAGGGCGACCTGGTCGTGCTCGGCAGCGGCGAGCTGGTGCGGTCGCTGGCCGGGGCCGGCCTGGTCGACATCTACACACTGTCGATCCACCCGATCACACTCGGCTCCGGGACGAAGCTGTTCGCCGAGGGCGAGACGGGGTACGACACACTGGAGCTGGTCGATGCCGTTCCGACCACGACCGGGGTGATCATCGCGACGTACCAGCGGCGGCGGCGAGCGTCGGAGACCTCTTGACATCGTTGGATGCGGATGGTTCTGTGAGCGCTCACAGGAGCAATCGCTCGCCATCCGCCTAAATCCAGCGTTATTGCAGCCAGCACCGGCAAACTTCGGGTTGTGAGCGCTCCCAATCACGGCGCTGGTGGGCGAGGTCGAGGCCCTGGCGGAGCCGCCTGGGCCCCTTGGTCGAGTCCACCGAGGAGCGTTTGTCGATGCAGCAGCCAAGAGTCGCCTCCGCCGCCGTCGCGCTGATCGCCACCGTCGTCGTGGCCCAGCCATCCCCGGCGGCGGCCGGAACCGGCACCGGGTTCTCCGTGCCGACGGCAACCGTGCCATCGGGAACCGTGCGGAACCCGGGTTTCGAGGCGGCCGGCCCGGACGGCTCGCCCGTCGGCTGGTCCGAGCGGGGCCAGCGGTCCGCCAGCTACGTCGAGCCGGGCGGCCGGTCAGGCGGGAACCGGCTCACCCACTGGGCCGACCGGTCGTACCGGGTGGAGACCGTCCAGCGGCTCACCGGGCTGCGCCGGGGCGACCACACCCTGCGGGTCTCGGTGCGGGCCAGCGGCGGCCAGCGCGACGCGTACGTCTCGCTCACCGGCTGCGGCGGGCCGGGCCGCCGCGTCGACCTGCCCCGCACCGGCGCCGAGTGGTGGGTGGAGGTGGCCCTGACCACCCGGGTCAGCACCGGCCGCTGCACCGTGGCGCTGGTCTCCGACGGCCACGCCGGGGACTGGGCGCACTTCGACGACCTGACGCTACGCCCGGCCACCCGGCCGGCCGGCGCCCCCGCGCTACGCATCGCCGGAGCCGACGTCTCGCACCTGACCAAGAACGAGCACCACGGCGCGGTCTACCGCGACCACCGGGGACGGCCCGGCGACGCGCTGCGGATCCTCGCGGAGAACGGCGTCAACTACGCCCGGCTGAAGGTCTGGGTCGACCCGGCCGACGGGTTCAGCGACAAGGCGGACGTGCTGGCCAAGGCGCGCCGGGCAAAGGCGCTCGGGATGGGCCTGCTGGTCGACTTCCACTACTCCGACACCTGGGCCGACCCGGGCAAGCAGTTCAAGCCCGCCGCCTGGGCGGAGCTGCCCTTCGACCAGCTCCGTAAGGCGCTCTACGACCACACCTACGACGTGGTGTCCAGCCTGCGCCGGCAGGGCACCCCGGCCGACATGGTGCAGGTCGGCAACGAGATCAACGGCGGGCTGCTCTGGCCGGACGGGCGCTGGGACAACTGGGACGGGCTGGCGGCGCTGCTCACCGCCGCCAGCACCGCGGTCACCGACGCCTCGCCACGCAGTCGGGTCGCGCTGCACCTGGCCGAGGGTGGCAACAACGGCGGGCACCGGTGGTGGTTCGACAACGCGGTCAGCCGGGGCGTGCCGTTCGACCTCGTCGCCGTCTCGCACTACACGTACTGGCACGGCCCACTCGGTACGCTCCAGGCCAACCTCCTCGACCTCACCGCCCGGTACGGCAAGCCGGTGCTGATGGTGGAGACCGGGTACGGCTTCACGCTGGCCGAGAACGACCACGAGACCAACATCTTCAACGCCTCGCTGCAACAGGCCGGCGGCTATCCGGCCACGCCCGCGGGGCAGGCCGACGCGATCCGCGACATGGTCACCACCGTCGCCGCCGTCCCCGGTGCGCTCGGCGTCTTCTACTGGGAGCCGACCTGGACCGCGGTCGCCGGAGCCGGCTGGGATCCGGCCGACCCGACCTCCGGGGACGGCTGGGAGAACCAGGCACTCTTCGACTACTCCGGCCGGGCCCTGCCCGGACTGCGGGTACTCGGCGACGCCGCCAGATGAACGCGACGCCACCCGATGAACGGACGCCACCCGATGAACGCGGCGCCGCCAGATGAACGCCAGGTGGGCCGGCGTACCGCCGCGACGCCGACGGCATCCGACCTGCCGGCCGGCGTACCAGCGCGGGTACGCCGGGCACCCATCCCCTCGACGGAAGGAAGTCCCATGAGCGGTCCGTCCCATCCGCTCCGTACGGCAGCCGCCGCTCTCGGCGCCGTACTGCTCGCCACCGGCCTGGTCGCCGGCCCCGCCCCGAGCCCCGTCCGCGCCGCCGCCACCATCAGCAACCCGGGCTTCGAGTCCTCCGGTGCCAGCCAGAGCCCGCCCGGCTGGTCCGAGTCGTCCGGCTCGGGCCAGCAGAGTGCCAGCTTCACCGAGGCCGGCGGGCGGTCCGGCAACTACCGCCTGTCGCACTGGGCCTCCGGCGCCTACCGGGTGGAGACCTACCAGCAGCTCACCGGGCTCGGCTCCGGGTCGTACACGCTGCGGGCCTGGGTCCGCTCCGGTGGCGGCCAGGTCGCCGCGTACCTGGCGCTGCGCAACTGCGGCGGCGCCGAGCAGCGAACCAACATCCCGACCACCTCCACCTGGACCCAGGTATCGGTGACCGCCCAGGTCACCAGCGGGCAGTGCACCGCCGCAGTGGTCTCCGACGCCCGGGCCGGCAACTGGATCAACGTGGACGACGTCGAGTTCACCGGCGGCGGCACCGGCAACCCGGGCGGGGGCGTCCCTATCCGCGGCGTCGACATCTCCACCCTGCTCAAGAGCCAGGACCGCGGCGGCGTCTACCGGGACGCGGCCGGCACCGAGCGGGACCCACTGCAACTGCTCACCGCGAACGGGGTCAACTACGCCCGACTGAAGGTCTGGGTCAACCCGGCCGACGGCTACAACAACAAGGCCCGGGTGCTGACCATGGCCAGCCGGATCAAGGCCCGGGGGATGCGGCTGCTGGTCGATTTCCACTACTCGGACAGCTGGGCCGACCCGGGCAAGCAGAACAAGCCCGCCGCGTGGAGCGGCTACAGCTTCAACCAGCTCCGGGACGCGGTCTACAACCACACGTACGACGTGCTGAACGCGCTGAGGGCGCAGGGTACGACGGCCGACATGGTGCAGGTCGGCAACGAGATCAACGACGGCATGCTCTGGCCGGACGGGCGCAGCAACAACTGGGCCAACCTGGCCGCCCTGCTGACCGCCGGCAGCAACGCGGTGAAGGCGGTGAACGGCTCGACCCAGGTGATGCTGCACCTGGCCGAGGGCGGCAACAACTCGCAGCACCGTTGGTGGTTCGACCAGGCCACCTCGCGAGGGGTGCCGTTCGACGTGATCGGGGTGTCGCACTACCTCTACTGGCACGGCTCCCTCGGCAGTCTCCAGGCCAACCTGAACGACCTCGCCTCCCGGTACGGCCGGCCGGTGCTGGTCGCCGAGACCGCGTACGGCTTCACCCTGAACGCCGACGACAGCGAGCCGAACATCTTCAACTCCTCGTTGCAGTCCGCCGGCGGCTATCCGGCCACCCCGCAGGGCCAGGCGGACGCGCTGCGGGCGGTCTTCGACGTCGTCCGCGCGGTGCCGAACGGGCGGGGCCTGGGGGTCTTCTACTGGGAGCCCACCTGGACGGCGGTGCCCGGCAACGGCTGGGACCCGACCAACCCGTCCTCCGGCAACGGCTGGGAAAACCAGGCGCTCTTCGACTACGGCGACCGTGCGCTGCCGGGTTTGGCGGTCTTCGGTTCGGTGTGACCCGGGTCGACCGGCCGGGACCGGTCGGCAGACCTGTGGCGGCTCCCCTCCGGCTGGTCCGGGCGGGAGCCGCCCTCGCGTGTTGGCGACGGGCGCCCGGTCGGCGGTGCCCGGGCACCCTCCCGTAGGATAGACGGCTGTAAATAAAACCCGTTACAAGCTGTTAGCGGTGGAGCGGACTCGGGATCGAGGTCCTTCAATGTAACCTGGTAGTCGGCGTCCGTTTACCAACCGGCCACCGGATGTATCCAGGAGGACAGGACCCATGCCCCAACTCGCCCTCTTTGCGGCGGACATCGTCGCAGTGACTCTGCTCGTGTTCGGGCTCTACTTTCCACGCCACCGGCGTCGCGACCTCGTCGCCGCGTACCTCGGCGTGAACATCGGGGTGATGGCGGTGGCGAGTTCGCTCGGCACCAGCAGCACCGGCACCGGCCTGGGTCTCGGTCTGGCGCTCTTCGGAGTGCTCTCCATCATCCGGCTCCGCTCCACCGAGCTCGACCAGCACGAGGTGGCGTACTACTTCTCGGCGCTGGCGCTCGGCATCCTCTCCGCTCTCGGCGGCGGTCCGGCGTGGCAGGTCCCGACCATGATGGCGCTGATCCTCGTGGTGATGTTCGTCGGCGACCATCCGCGACTGTTCCGCAACTACCGACGGCAGAGCATGTTCCTCGACTCGGCCATCACCGACCATGTCGCGCTGGTCGCCTACCTCGAACAGAAGCTCGGCGCCCGGGTCCACTCCGCCAGCGTCCAGCGCCTCGACCTGGTGAACGACACCACCCTGGTGGACGTCCGGTACTCGCACCCGTCGGTGCGGCAGGCGGTCCGTAACGTCCCGGTGACCAGCGGCGCGGTGCCACGATGACCACCGCCGTCGACTGCGCCCCACCGGCGCACCTGAAACCGATCTGCCTCGACGAGCTCACCGAACGGGCCGCGTTGCAGACCCGGGTGGACCGCAAGTACGTGCTGCCGGTCAGCGAGGCGCGGGACATCGTCGCCCAGGTCGGTCCGGACACCCTGGCCCTGGAGATCGACGGACGCCGCTGCTTCAGCTACCGCTCCGTGTACTTCGACACCCCGGAGCTGACCAGCTATCTGCTCACCGCCCAGCGCCGGCGTCGCCGGTTCAAGGTTCGCACCCGGACCTATCTGGACTCGGCGGAGTGCTGGCTGGAGGTGAAGACCCGGGGCCCCCGGGGCAACACCGTGAAGGACCGACTGCCGTACCAGCCGGACCACGAGACGAGCCTCTCGGCCGGGCGGCGGTTCGTCGAGGAGGTACTCGCGAGGGAGTCGATCGAGGTCGGGGACCGCGCCTTCGCCCCCGTCCTGGTCACCCGGTACCAGCGCAGCACGCTCTTCCTAACCGCGACGGTGAGCCGGGTGACCATCGACACCGAGCTGACCTGGGAGGGCGACACCGGTCCGCCGCTGCGGCTGCCGGGGCTGGCGGTGGTCGAGACCAAGACCGGCTCGACCGCGTCCTGCGTGGACCGCCTGCTCTGGGCGCGGGGTCACCGCCCGGTGCGGATCTCCAAGTACGCCACCGGGCTGGCCGCACTCCGGCCGGACCTGCCGTGCGCACCCTGGCGCCGCACCCTGCGCCGGCACTTCACCCTCCTCGGGGCCACCGACGGCCACCGAACCCACCCCGACGCCGAGCGGCCCGGCCCCAGCCTCGTGGCGAGCGCGGTCCGTCCCCCCACCAGCTCTGGAACGGAGTAGGAAATGCGCACACTCGGCTACTACCTGGCGGGCGCCCTGGTCGCCGCGGCGATGGGCCCGGCCCTGGGCCCCGCGCCGGGACCGGGCGGCGGGTCCGACCGTCCGGTGTCGGTCGCCCAGGACACGACGGCGGGCAGCGGCGGCGCGGCCGCCGGCGCACCGGCGAGCGGCCCCGCCGATCCGGCGGTGGCCCAGGCGGATCCGACCGGTGACATCACCTTCTCGGTGCCGAGCGGCACCTTCCAGGCAGAGGTCTCGGTCGCGCTGGGCAGCACGGTGAGCGGGGCGGAGGTCCGGTACACCACCGACGGCCAACCCCCCACGGCCAGCTCACCGGTCTACTCCGGAACCCCGCTGAGGTTCACCCGCACCACCCAACTGCGGGCCCAGGCGTACGTCGGCGGCGCCGCCACCGGCGAGCCCGGCACCGCCATGTACGTCGCCCGCGCGGTGAGCACCAACCACGACCTCCCGGTCCTGCTGCTGGACGCGTACGGGGCCGGGGCACCCGGGCGGGAGTACATCGACGCCGCCGTCATGCAGTTCTCCCCGGTGAACGGAACGACCTCGCTCTCCGCCGCGCCCAGCCTGGTCAGCCGGGGCGCCTTCCACCTGCGCGGACAGTCCAGCGCCATGTTCCCGAAGACGCCGTACCGGCTGGAGTTGCGGGACAACGCCGACGACGACGTCGACCTGCCGCTGCTGGGCATGCCGGCCGACTCCGACTGGGTGCTGCGCGGGCCGTACACCGACAAGGCGCTGATCCGGGACGCCTTCATGCACGGCCTGGGCCAGGACATGGGCCTGTACGCCCCGCGCTTCGCCTTCGCCGAGGTGTACGTGAACACCGACGCGCAGCCGGTGGCCACGAACGACTACCTCGGGGTCTACCTGATCATCGAGACCATCAAGAACTCGAAGAACCGGCTCGACCTTAAGCAACTCGACGAGGACGACATCACGCTGCCGAAGCTGACCGGCGGTTACATCTTCAAGTTCGAGTGGATGGCGGCGGAGGAGCCGATCCTGCCCTGCCAGGGCGCCGACGCGACCTGCTGGCACTACCTGGAGGTGGTCGACCCCGACCCGCTGCAACCCGAGCAGGCAGAATGGCTGCGGCAGCACATCCAGCAGTTCCACGACCTGTTGCGCAGTCCCGGGTTCGCCGATCCGGTGACCGGCTATTCGTCCTTCATCGACGTCGACTCCTTCGTCAACCAGCTCATCGTCAACGAGCTGAGCCGGGGCATGGACGCGTACCTGCGCAGCGCGTACTTCCACAAGGACCGGGACAGCAAGATCGTCGCCGGCCCGCTCTGGGACTTCGACCTGACGTTCGGGGTCGGTGGCTACTTCCAGAACGACCAGATCGCCGGCTGGCAGCACCAGCAGACCCGGTCCCCGAGTGCGAACGACTGGTTCCAGCGGCTGCTCCAGGACCCGGCCTTCGTCAACCGGGTCAAGGCTCGCTGGCAGCAGCTCCGCCAGGGGGTGCTCTCCAACGCCCAACTCCAGGCCCGGATCGACCGGTTGACCGCCCCGCTGACCGCCGCCGCACAGCGGAACTTCCAGCGCTGGCCGAACCTGAGCACCCGGATGCTCGGCCCGTTCTACACCCCGACCTCGCCGACCTGGCAGGGACAGGTGCAGTACATGCGGGACTGGATGTTCCAGCGGACGGCGTGGCTGGACACCACCGGCGGCTGGGGCTCCGGCGGTCCGACCAATCCGCCGACGACTCCACCGACGACTCCGCCGGCCACCACCCGGCCGCCGACGCCGCCCGCCACCACTCCGCCGGCCTCGGGCCGCACGTGTACGGCGACCTACAGCGTCGTCGGCCAGTGGAACGGCGGCTTCCAGGCCAGCGTACGGGTCACCGCCGGCTCGGCCGCGATCACCGGCTGGCGGGTCAACTGGACGTACGCCAACGGCCAGACGGTCAGCCAGTCCTGGGAGGCGACGGTCACCACCAGCGGTGCCTCGGTGACCGCGACCAACGTCGCGTACAACGGGGCACTGGGTGCCGGTGCCAGTGCCACCTTCGGGTTCCTCGGCACCTGGAACGGCACCAACAGCCCGCCCACCCCGACGTGTACGGCGTCCTGACCCTCCGCAACTAGCGCAAAGCCCCTGCCGGCGCCGACCCCCTGGTCGGCGCCGGCAGCGTGTTCCGGGCCACCCCGCCGAGCCGACAGCCTGGAGCCAACCCGGTTGTCGTCGATAGCTTGGCGATATATCGTGAACGTATCAGCGACACTCAGAGGAGGCTCGGATGGGGTTTCACCGAGGGTTTCACCAGATGCAGGAGGGCCGGAGGCGAGGCTTCGGCTTCGGCTTCCCGCCGCCAGGACACGGTTACGGGCACGGCCGGGGCGGTGGCCGGGGACGTGGCGGCGGCCGGGGACGGCGGCCGAACGTCCGCGTCGCGGTGTTGGCGCTGCTGACCGAGCGGCCGATGCACGGCTACGAGATGATCCAGGAGTTGGACTCGCGCACCGGCGGTGCCTGGCGGCCGAGCCCGGGGTCGATCTATCCGACCCTGCAACTCCTGGAGGACGAGGGTCTGATCGCCGGCAGCACCGAGTCGGGCGGCGGGCGGCGGCGCTTCGGGCTCACCGAGGCCGGGCAGGCGGAGGCGGCCGCGGCGGCGGAGCAGCCACCGTGGGCCGAGTTCGCCCAGGACACCATCAACAGTTGGCACGACATCCGCGAGGCCGGCTTCCAGGCGATGAACGCACTGCGCCAGGTCATGATGACCGGTACGGACGACCAGCGGGAGCGGGCCGCCCAGGTGCTCGACGAGACCCGGCGCAAGCTGTACGCCATCCTCGCCGAGTCGGAGTAGGCGGAGCCGGCGGGTAAGCCGGACTGGCGGTCGGGCAACCGGGACGGTTCGCCGGACGGCGCTCAGTGCGCCGTCACGGTTGCCCGACGGCGGTCAGTGCACCGTCACGGTTGCCCGACGGCGGTCAGTGCACCGTCACGGTGGGCTTGACGGCGGTCAGTGCACCGTCACGGTGGGCTTGACGGCGGTCAGTGCACCGTCACGGTGGGCTTGACGACCATGTCGCGCAGTTCCTCGGGCAGTTCGGCACCCATCTCGTCGGCGAGCCGCACGGCCTCCTCGATCAGGGTCTCCACGATCTGCCCCTCGGGCACGGTCTTGATCACCTTGCCCTTGACGAAGATCTGCCCCTTGCCGTTGCCGGAGGCCACCCCGAGATCCGCCTCCCGCGCCTCGCCGGGACCGTTGACCACGCAACCCATCACCGCCACCCGCAGCGGCACCGGCAGCCCTTCCAGACCGGCGGTGACCTCCTCGGCCAGCTTGTAGACGTCGACCTGGGCCCGGCCGCAGGAGGGACAGGAAACGATTTCCAGCCCGCGCTCGCGCAGCCCCAGCGACTCCAGGATGGCCGAGCCGACCTTGATCTCCTCCACCGGTGGGGCGGAGAGCGAGACCCGGATGGTGTCGCCGATCCCCTCCGCGAGCAGCGCGCCGAACGCCACCGCCGACTTGACGGTGCCCTGGAACGCCGGCCCCGCCTCGGTCACCCCGAGGTGCAGCGGATAGTCGCACGCCTCGGCGAGCTGCCGGTACGCCCGGATCATCACCACCGGGTCGTTGTGCTTCACCGAAATCTTGATGTCCCGGAAGCCGTGCTCCTCGAAGAGCGAGCACTCCCAGAGCGCCGACTCGACCAGCGCCTCGGCGGTGGCCCTGCCGTACTTGGCCAGCAGGCGCTTGTCCAGCGAACCCGCGTTGACCCCGATCCGGATCGGCACCCCGGCCGCCGAGGCCGCCGCCGCGATCTCCTTGACCTTGTCGTCGAACTGCCGGATGTTGCCAGGGTTGACCCGGACAGCCGCGCAGCCGGCGTCGATCGCCGCGAAGACGTACCTCGGCTGGAAGTGGATGTCGGCGATCACCGGGATCTGCGACTTCTTCGCGATCGCGGGCAGCGCCTCCACGTCGTCCTGCGACGGCACCGCCACCCGGACGATCTGGCAGCCGGAGGCGGTCAGTTCGGCGATCTGCTGGAGCGTCGAGTTGACGTCGGCGGTCAGCGTGGTGGTCATCGACTGCACCGACACCGGCGCGCCGCCGCCGACCAGCACCGAACCGACCTTGATCTGTCGGCTGACCCGCCGGGTCGCCAGCGGTGGCGGCGGTACGGCGGGCATGCCGAGGCTGACGGCGGTCACTCTGTCTTCACCTCTGGATCAGGGTTATCGGATTGACCACGTCGGCGGTGATGGTGAGCAGGGTGAACGCGCCGCCGATCAGGATCAAAGCGTACGTTACGGGCATCAGCTTGAAGTAGTCGACCCGCCCGGGGTCGGGCTTGCCGAGCCGGGCGAAGAGCCAGGACCGGACCCGTTCGAACCAGGCGATGGCGATGTGCCCGCCGTCCAGCGGCAGCAGCGGAAGCAGGTTGAAGACGCCGATGAAGAAGTTCAGCGAGATGAAGAGGAGGACGAAGACCTCCCAGAGCCCGTGCTGGACCGCCTCGCCGCCGAGCCGGCTCGCCCCGACCACGCTGATCGGGGTGTCGATGTCACGCTTCTCGCCGCTGATCGCCTCCCAGAGGGCCGGGACCTTCTGCGGGAGCCGCTGGAGCGCCTTGACGGTGTTGACCGCCATCTGACCGGTGAAGTCGGCGGTGGCCCCGAAGGCACCGGCCGGGCTGTAGGTGATGACCGGCGGAGTGCCGAGCCCGACCCCCAGGGCCGAGACCGGGCCGACCGGGCCGTCCACCTGGTCCTGCGGCGGGCGCTGCACCTCGGCCAGGTTGACCCGGGTGCCCTGGCTCGCGCCGTCCCGCAGGTACGTCACCTCCACCGGCCCGGGCTTGGTCGCCCGGATGGCGTCCAGCATGTCGCCCCAGTTGGCCACCGGCATGGTGCCGATCGCGGTGATCACGTCACCGTCGCGGAGGTTGGCCTGGGCCGCCGGGCTCGCCAGGTCGCCGGGCTGGCAGGCCCGGGCCTCGTTCTCCTGAACCACACAGGGCGCGATCTCGATCCGGGCCGGCTCGTTGCGGATCTCGGCGGTGGTGGTCGGGTAGTCGGGGTTGGGCAGCCCCATGAAGATGGCGGCGAACCAGAGGGTGACGATGGCGAGGGTGAAGTGCGCCACCGAACCGGCGGCCATCACGGCGGTCCGCTTCCAGAGCGGGTAGCGCCACATCGCCCGGGGCTCGTCGGCCGGGTCGACGTCGTCGTCCTGCGGCGTCATGCCGACGATCTTGCAGAATCCGCCGAGCGGGATCGCCTTGACGCCATACTCGGTCTCACCCCGCCGGAACGACCAGATGGTGGGGCCGAAACCGACGAAATAGCGGGTGACCTTCATCCCGAACCGCTTGGCCACGAGCATGTGCCCGGCCTCGTGCAGGCTCACCGAGATCAGGATCCCCAGGGCGAATGCCACCACCCCGAGCAGATACAGCATCAGGCTCCTTCCACCGCTTCCGCGATGATCTCCTGGGCATGCGCCCGCGCCCAGGACTCGGCGGCGAGCACCTCCTCGACGTTACCCGGTTCGGCGAAATCCGGTGCCGCCTCCAACACCCGCTCCAGGGTGTCGACGATGCCGAGGAACGGCAGCCGGCCGGCGAGGAAGGCGGCGACGCACTCCTCGTTGGCCGCGTTGTAGATCGCCGGGCGGCAGCGGCCGACCGTACCCGCCTGCTTGGCCAGGCGTACGGCCGGGAACGCCGCCTCGTCCAACGGCTCGAAGCGCCAGCTCTGCGCCGCCGTCCAGTCGACCGCGGGGGCGGCCCCGGCGACCCGGTCCGGCCAGCCGAGGGCGAGTGCGATCGGCAGCCGCATGTCCGGCGGGCTGGCCTGGGCCAGCGTCGAGCCGTCGACGAACTCGACCATCGAGTGGATCATCGACTGTGGGTGCACCACCACGTCGATCTGGTCGTACGGCACGCCGAACAGCTCGTGGGTCTCGATCACCTCCAGCGCCTTGTTCACCAGGTTGGCGCAGTTGATCGTGACCACCGGCCCCATGTTCCAGGTGGGATGGGCCAGCGCCTGCTCGGGCGTGACCCGGGTCAGCTCCTCCCGCCGCCGGCCCCGGAACGGCCCGCCGCTGGCGGTGAGGATCAGTCGGCGCACCTCGGCCCGGGTGCCGCCGCGCAGGCACTGGGCCAGCGCCGAGTGCTCGGAGTCGACCGGCACGATCTGGTCCGGTCGCGCCATGGCGGCCCGGACCACCGGTCCCCCAGCCACCAGCGACTCCTTGTTGGCCAGCGCCAGGGTACGCCCGGCGCGCAGCGCCGCCAGGGTGGGCGCCAGCCCCCGCGAACCGACGACGCCGTTGAGCACGATGTCGCACGGCCACTCGGCCAGCTCGGTCATCGCGGCCGGCCCAGCAACGATCTTGGGAAGTTTGAAGTCGCCGCTGGCCCAGCCCCGCTTGGTGGCCTCGGCGTAGAAGGCCAGTTGCAGGTCCTGGGCGGCGGACGACCTGGCCACCCCGACCGCCTCGACCCCCAGTTCGAGGGCCTGGGCGGCGAGCTGGGCCACGTTGCCACCACCGGCACCGAGCGCGACCACCCGGAACCGATCCGGGTTGCGCCGGACGATGTCGATCGCCTGGGTGCCGATCGAGCCGGTCGAACCGAGCAGGACGATCTCGCGCGGAGAACTCACCCCGCCATTCTTCCTGACCCCTGCTGGACCTTCGCTGGGAGCCTCGGCCCTCCAGTGTCCGGCCCCGACCGTCTCCGCTCGCGGGACCGCTCGAACAGGTCGTACGCTGGGTTTGCTCGGCCCCGAAAGGACAACACATGGCTGATCTTGACCACACCCCCGCACAGGCCGCCCGGGAGGCCGGACTCCGCGAGGTCTCGGAGGCGCTGCTCAACATCGAGCAGGCGATCAAGCGGACGGAACGGGCGAAGCGGACCGTCTCCATGACGGTCGGGTGCGACGACCTGGCCCGGATGCTGGACACGGCCGCCCGGAACCTGGAGATCGCTCGGAAGGACCTCTTTCAGGGCGCCTATTTCTCTGCGGATTCGCCTAAGCTCTTCTGACCATGCGCAGTGGTGAGCAGATCCGGGCGGCACTGGTCAAGTTCGTTAGCAGCTGGCAGACCTACGCTGGCCCTGAACGCTCCGAAGCACAGACCTTCCTCAACGAGCTGTTCGAGTGCTACGGACGCAACCGTAAGGACGCCGGAGCGCTCTTTGAGGATGCCCACTCGTCCACCGGCATCATGGATATGCACCTGCCCGGCCTGCTCATCGTGGAGATGAAGGCGCCGAAGGAGAGCATCCGGCTTGCTCGGCACCGCAAGCAGGCACTCGATTACTGGCACAACTCGGCCGACGTGACCGTAGGACGACCCGCGCCCCGATTCGTAGTGCTCTGTTCCTTCCACCGCTTCGAGATCTGGGAGCCCGGGAAGTATCCGAACGCCCCGCTGCTGGAGTTCGATCTCGCGGAACTACCCGACCGGTACGAGTCGCTGATGGTGCTCGCCGGAGACGAGCCACTGTTCCACCACAGCAGCCGTCAGTTGACGAAGGATGCCGCTGTCGCGGTGGCGAACGTCTATCAGGGTCTGCTCGGCCGTCAGGCCGCGCCGCCCGAGTCGATCCAGCGGTTCATCCTCCAGATGGTGTGGCTGTTCTTCGCCGAGGACTACGACATGATCGAGGGTCGGCCGACCGAACAGACGTTGAAGCTCCTCACCCAGGTTGGTGATGTCTGGTCCTCGTACCTCATGCTCGGTGGGCTCTTCACCTCGCTGAACGATCCGGATGACTTCGGCCGGCGGGGCGTTCTCAAGGGCACGCGGTACGTCAACGGAGACCTTTTCGACAAGCCCGCGTTGGTGCACCTAACCAAAGACGAGGCCGCCCAGTTGCTGCGAATCGCCGAGTACAACTGGCGGCAGGTCGACCCGACCATCTTCGGGTCGCTCATCGAAGGCTTCCTCAGCACGGACCGCAGTGCTCTCGGCGCCCACTACACTCACGAGATCGATATCCTGAAGATCGTCCGACCGACAATCGTCAAGCCATGGCGAGCGCGCATCGACGCGGTGGGCACCCCGGACGAGGGCGTTGCCCTGTTGCACGAGCTGTGCCAGTTTCGGGTGCTCGATCCGGCCTGCGGCTGCGGCAACTTCTTGTACGTCGCCTACCGAGAACTGCGCCACCTGGAACACACGCTCAAGGCGCGGATCACCGACTTGGCGAAGGCATCGGGCCTGCCCCCGCCGACCGGCCTGCCATACTTCCCGCTCCGCAACATGCAGGGGATCGACGTGGTGCCGATGGCCACCGCCGTCGCCCGGGTCACCCTCTGGATGGGGCACCGGCAGATGATTGAACAGTACGGCGCGGCCGAGCCGCCGCTGCCGCTGGTCAGCCTCGGCTCGATCCGGACAGCAGACGCCCTACGGGTCCCCTGGCCGGAGACCGACTGCATCGTCGGCAACCCACCCTTCCTCGGCTCGCAGTTCATGCGGGAGTCCCACGGTGACGACTACCTGAAGTGGCTGAGTAACACGTTCAACGTCGGCATCAAGGACTTCTGCGTCTACTGGTTCCGTCGCGCCCACCAGCATCTCAAGCCGGGTCAGCGCGCCGGCCTGGTAGGCACCAACTCGATCGCCCAGAACCGCGCCCGCTCGGCCAGCCTGGAGTACGTCACCAGCAACAACGGTGTGATCACCGATGCGGTCTCCAGCCAGGTCTGGCCGGGTGAGGCCAAGGTGCACGTCAGCCTGGTCAACTGGATCAAGTCACCCAGCGAACCACCGGCTGATTTCGTCCTTGATAACCTACCCGTCACCGGAATCACGGCAGAGTTGAAGGCTCCGGAGTCGTCGACCAGCAAGGCGCTGCCACTGACCCCAAATAAGGGCAGGTGCTTCCAGGGCCCCATCCCGGTTGGTGACTTCATCATCACCGACAGGGAGGCACGCTCGCTGTTGCATCGGCGGGATGCGGAGTACCGGGACGTCGTCCGCCCTTACATCGTCAGCGAGGACATCGCGGACGACCCCGGCCAACGGCCCAGACGTTGGGTGATCGACTTCGCGCGACAGCCGCTCGAAACCGCGATGAAGTACCCAGCCGCGCTGGACCTGGTACGCGAGCGAGTCAAGCCCGTGCGCGACACCAACAGCCGGAAGACGCGGAGGGAAAAGTGGTGGTTGTTCGGCGAGATTGCTGTCGGTATGCGTACAGCCCTGGCTGGGCTTCCTCGTTACATCGCAGCACAGGCACAGGGTAAGAGGCTGCTTTTGACGTGGTGCGAGCCGTGGACCTGCCCCAGCAACCTAGTTTACGTGTTCGCCTTCGGTGACGACTACTCGATGGGCGTGCTGTCGTCGTTCACGCACAGCGCTTTCGCGTGGTCTCAGTCATCGACCCTGAAGCGGGACATCAGGTACACGCCGACCTCGGCGTTCTTACCGTTCCCGTGGCCTTACCCGGTTACTGACGAGCAGCGGGAGTGGGTTGCTGAGGCGAGCCGACGCATGATCGCTCGGCGGCAGGAGATCTGCGCCGACGAGCAGTTCGGACTGACCCGGCTCTACAACCTGGTGGATGAGGGCGCCTACACGGAGTTGAAGGCGCTGCACCGCGATTTGGACGAGGCGGTGGCCGCCTGCTATGGCTGGCCAAAGTCGGTCGCGCAGGACAAGGACGAGATCACCCGTCGGCTACTCGCCCTGAACGCGCAGATCGCTGCGGGTCAGCGCCCCTACGCCCCGTTCACCGAGCGGGACGGCATGGCGATTGCGCACCAACTCGGCCTGCCGGTCACCTGAGCCAGCCATCGCGTTGGGACCTCGCCCAGCCGAACGGCCATCGGCAGCGACCGTCGGGGTACCACTCGCCCCACCTGGGAGCAGGCCGCGGTCGATCAGGAAGCGGGTCAGCTCGTCGGCCTGCCCGTCGGTCAGGCCGGCCCGTGGGATGTCCCAACACGCCAGGCCACCGGCCTGCCAGAGCACGAAGCCGAAGGGATGACTCCCGGCCCGCGCGACCAGATCCCAACTCAGCGCCATCCGCGCCCGCGCAGACTGCCAGGCCAACTCGTCGTCGGTCAACCGGTAGGTCCGGTCCGCGTACCACGTCGGGGGCAGTCGGGCCACCACCTGCCGGGCCATTATGAATGGCTTGACCATCCAGCAGATTCCCAGGCCGAACAGGACGGCGGCGCCGTAGGCTGCCCCGAGACGGTCCGGCTGGTAGGCCAGCGCCCCGGCCGAGACCAGCACCACCCCCAGCAAGCCGGTGAAGATCCGGCTGCGCAGCATGGTGACGGCGAAGAGTTGCCGGGCGTACGTCCGATCCCGGGCAGGGGTGAATACGATGTGCACGGCGAGACCCTACTCAGATCCGCCCACGCACCGCAGCCCGCTCCGGCCGGACAGGCACGCCGACGGCGGTCAGCGGGCGGCGGCCACGTCCCGGCCGGGTGACCCGCTCCTACCTCCGCACTGTCAGAGTTCATCGGTGGTGATCAGGCCATCCTGTAGGGCCCGGGCGACGAGGGCGGCCTTTGTCGGTGCCTCGCGGCCGAGGTTGGCGTACTTGATGCGTACCCGTTCGAGGCAGGAGTTGACCCGATGGACGGTGAGGTTGAGGCGGCGGGCGACCATCTCCTTCGACTCGGAGTGGAACCATTCGATCAGCACCTGCTGCTCGCGGGGGGAGAGCCGTGGGCGGTGGGGACGCTCGTCGGTGCCGAAGGCACCGGCGAGGGCGGGTGGGGTGTACGGGGTCCCGGCCGCGGCGGCCGTGATGGCGGCGACCAGGTGCTCCTCGCCCTCCGCCTTGGTGAGATAGGTGAAGGCGCCGATGTCCAGGGCGGCGAGGACGCTGTCCCGGTCGCTCCGCATGCTGTAGACGACCACCTGGCGACCCGCGTCGACGAGTCGCTTGAGGTCACCGTATGCGGGGCCGGCGATGTCCAGCTGGAGGTCCAGGACGACGACGTCGGCCCTGTCACCCGGGTCGAGCCAGGCGACGGAGACGGTCGGGCCGGCGGCGACGACGTCGATGGGCGGGTCGGCCAGGGCACACCAGGCGCGCACCCCGGCGATGACGACGGGGTGGTCGTCCACGACTACCGCAGTGATCATCGTTCCCCCTGTCAGCGCAGTCATCGCTCTTCTTGCCAGGCGGCCTGGATCCACAGGCGATCTCCGACGACCGTCATGGACTGCCGGACCCCGCCGCCGTCCGGCATCGGTGGTGGGGGCGGGCACGCGGCGACGACGCTGACGGTCACCGTCCCGCCGGTGCTGGCGACCGTGAGCCGGGCCCTGCCCCGGGCGGTGGCGAGGGCGGCTATGGCCGGCTCGATGAGCCGCTGGCGGACCAGCGGTGGCAGTTCGGGGCGGTCGCCGCACTCCGCGAAGGAGACCGCGACGCCGTTGCGCTCGGCCAGCTCGATGCAGGCCCGAAGCTCGTGCGACAACGAGTCGGCGGTGTCCTCGGCGGCGATCAGCCGGCGCATCCGGGCGGCCTCGGCCGCGCACATCCGGCGCACGGACTCGTCGCCCGGGTCCAGCTCGCCGGAGGCCAGGCCCGTGAGCAGGGGTACGGTGCCGGCCCCCAGCCCGGAGAGCCGGCTGGTCCGGTCCGCGTGCAGGTGCCGGGCGACCGCCTCCGAGGTGCGCACCCGTTCGGCGGCGCGCAGCGCCTGGGCGGACGAGGCCGCCATCCCCCGCAGCACGGCGGCGATCATCGCGATCGCGAGCTGGTAGGCGAGGACGGCCCAGGTCGCGCTGACCGCGCCGGCGACACTCAGGGCAGCCTGGCCGGCGAGGGCGGCCTGCCCGAACGTCATGAGGTAATGGGCGGCGAGCACGGCGACGAACGCCGGAATCCGGGCGTCCATCATGAGCAGTACGACCTGCCAGCCCGCGTCCCCCTCCGACCAGTGCGCGGCACCGAGCAGGTACTCCGGCCGCACCGACATCGTCGCCAGGGCGGAGAGCGCGAAGACCAACCCGAGCAGCGGCGGGCGCCACCGGCCGAGCGGGCGGTCGCGCCAGGTCGCGACGGCCACGGCCAGGGTCACCGCGACCAGGCCGGCCCAGGTGACGATCTGGGGCCAGAACACGGCGTACGCCTCGCGGCTGGACAGCAGCCGCGGCAGATCGAGAAACAGCAGGATCGCCAGGCTCATCACGACGACGGCCCAGCGCAGCCCGCGCTGGAACGAGGTGGCGATGATCTCCTGGTCGTTGCCGCTGACCTCGGGGACGGCACGGGGACAGCTGAGGGTGACGGTGGTGCCGTGCCCGGGACGGCTCTGGATGCGCGCCGCACCGCCGATCCGGATCATCCGCTCCGTCAGCGATCGGGTCACCCCGTACCGCTGGCTGTCGACGCGGGTCGGGTCGAAGCCGAGGCCCCTGTCGATGATCTGCACGGTGACCCGCTCGGCGTCGTGGTCGACCCGGATCTCGGTCCGGTCTGTGCCGGCGTGCCTGACGACGTTGGTCAACGCCTCGCGCACGCCGCGGGTGAGCGCGACGGCGTCCGCGGCCGGCAGCGGCAGGGAATCGGGAGTGCGCCAGGCGATCTGCGGCAGAGCGTTGTCGGCGACCTCGTGCAGCAGCGGGACCAGGTCGGCCTCGCCGTGGAGCACATCCTCGGAGCGCTGTAGTTCCCGCAGGTCGCGGCGGGCCTGCTCGACGAGCCACGGCTCGGTCCGGTCGACCACACCGCTGCCCACCATCAGCAGCGTGGCTGCCGCGGTGTCGTGCAGCGCCGCGAGGTACTCCCGCTCGTCGCGCCGCCGGGCCGCCGCGACCGCCGCGGCGTGGCGCAGCTCGGCGGCGCGTGCGATCGTCCGGTCCGCGGCGCGGGCACCACGCCGGACGAACCGGTAGAGCCCCCACGAGAGCGCTGCCTCCGCCGCCGTCCAGGGCCCGATCGACGGGTCGACGAGCCAGCCGCCCGGATCGGCCATCGTCGCGCCGACGTAGTAGGCGGTCACGATCGTGAGCGTGCCCCCGGCGAGCAGCCGCCAGTCGACCTGCCAGGGGTAGGTGACCACGACCAGGTTCACCGCGACGAAGAGCCAGGTCGAACCCCCGCGCGGGTCGGAT
Organism: Plantactinospora sp. B6F1; assembly: GCF_040120695.1. Taxonomy (NCBI): domain Bacteria; kingdom Bacillati; phylum Actinomycetota; class Actinomycetes; order Micromonosporales; family Micromonosporaceae; genus Plantactinospora; species Plantactinospora sp. B6F1. The sequence goes on from NZ_JBEEAC010000037.1 coordinate 58,890, forward strand.
GTGACGGTCCAGGACTGCGTCAGGCAGGCGCCGCAGACCGCCGCGACGTCGGCGAGCGGCAGCCAGCGGCGGACCGACCGGGAGCCCCGCAGCATGGCGGCGGCGTAGCAGAGGCTCCAGCCGTTGAAGCCGACCACCACCGCCACGGCGACCATCCGGTCGGGCACCGGAGCGAGCGCCAGGTAGGCCGCACTGGACAGGCCGATCACGACGATGCGAAGACCGAGTGCGTAACCGAGCCCCTGACGGAGAAGTCTCTGTTCCACCGCGCCCGGCACAGGGTCACGGTAGCGCCGCGATGCCACGTTTCGGGTACCGATGGGGGTCGAACAACCACCACCACCCACCCAACCCGATCGATACGCTGAATGACGCAGGTGAAGCGCTGTGTAGTCAAATGGGGGTGCCATGGTGGGAGGGGTGCCGTACCCGGCCGCCCCGGTTCCGCCCCGGCGGTCGAGGCCGTTTCGGTGGGCGAGCGGGCTGCGCTGGGCCGCCGGGGTGGGAGCCACCGCCGTCCTGATCGCGCTCGGGGTGGTCGTCGTCGTTCAGGCGGGACAGATCGATCAGCTGCGCAGCGACGTGGCCAGGGCGCAACGCGATGCGGAGGCCGCCGCGAACGGGACCGACCAGCGACTGGACAGTTTGGACGGCCGGCTCGCCGCGGCCGAGAAGCAGAACGATCAGGTCTTCGACCCGCAGGGGGTCGCGGCCGCCGTGTTGCCGAGCGTCTTCCAGGTGATCGCGGACGAGTTCACCGGCAGCGCGTTCGCCGTCGGAAAGGCCAGCGCGACCGGCCGTACCAACGTGTTGACCGCCTTTCACGTGATCGAGGCGGTCTGGTCGCGCAACGGCAAATCGGTGCGGCTCGAGCGCGGCGGCAAGCGGTACACCGCCCTGATAGCTGATGTCGACCAGTCGCGGGACATCGCCCTGCTGCGGGTCGACACCGTGTTCACCGGCCTGTCGGCTGCCGCCGAGGACCCCGATCCCGGCGAGAACGTCCTGGTGGTCGGCACGCCGCTCGGCCTCTCCCACACCGTCACGACCGGCGTGGTCAGCGCGGTTCGGGAGCGCACCGACGGACCCGGGTCGATGATCCAGTTCGATGCGCCCGTCAACCCCGGCAACTCCGGGGGACCGGTCGTCAACACCCGTCGGGAGGTCGTGGGAATCGCCGACGCAAAGGCCCGGGACGCGGAGGGCATCGGGCTCGCCGTACCGATCCAGACCGCCTGCGCCACCTTCCACGTCTGCTGAGCCAAAACCCGGAGGAACCAATGTCGTACCCGTCGTACGGGCCGGAGGACACCCAGTACCGCCCTCCAGCCGCGCCCCACCAGCCCCACCCGGCCACCGCCTATCCGGCCACCGCCTACCCCCAGGCACCTGCGGCCCCGGTGCCTCCGGCAGCCCCGGTCCCTCCGGCGCCATCGGTGTCGCCCGCGTCGGCGCCGCCCACATCCGGCCCGCCGACGTCCGCGCCACCCACGTCCGCACCGCCGACGCAGGCTTTTCCCGCCCAGCAGCCGTATGCCCCGGGTACGCCGTACGCCCCGGGCATGGCTGCCGCGGAGACCCAGCCGCAGTCCTACCCGCCGGGGCCGCGACCCGCGCTCGGCGGGCGTGCCACCCTGCTTCTGGCGATCCTGTCGGTCCTGCTCCTCGCCCTCGGCGGTGTCGGCTTCGGCCTGTACCTCAACGAGCGCGGCGAACTCCGGGAGACCCGATCCGACCTCAACAGCCAGCTACAGGAGCAGCGCGACATCGTCACGCAGCGGGACCAGAAGATCGCCGAGACCGAGCAGAAGGTCAGCGACCTCACCACCGAACTGGACACCACCAAGGAGAACCTCTCCACCGTCACCAAGGAACGCGACGTCCTTCTGCCGTGCATGCGCCGGGCACAGGACATGTTCGACGCTGCCCGGGACCGGAACGAGAGCAGGCTGAGCTCGGCACTGCGCCAGGCCGACACCGCGTGCAGCAAGGCCCAGGCCGGCGTGGACTCCTGAGATCCGCGCGGTGGTAGAACCCGGCTGGTCCAGCGGACATACCTGTAACGGTGGGGATGCCGCCGAGTCATCGAGCTGACTCGGCGGCATCACGCCGTGCTCACCCGGTCAGCGGGCCCGGAGGGTACGCACGAAGGAGCGCCAGGCCGGTGGGGTGAAGGCCAACACCGGGCCGGCCGGGTCCTTGCTGTCCCGCACCCCGACCACGCCCGGCAGGTTCCCCGCCACCTCCACGCACTCGCCGCCGTGGCCGTTGCTGCGGCTGCTCTTGCGCCAGAGGGCACCGTTCAGTTCCATGACTCCGCCACTTCCCGGATCATCTCGATCGACTGCTGGTGGGACAGCGCCTCGGCCCGGACCGAGTCCCAGAGCTGCTGGACGGTCTTGACGTCCTCGACCCGCTCGACGAACCGTCCGTCGAGCTGGTCGTCGAGGTAGCCGACGTCGTCGCCGCCGGGGTGGGTCACGAGCACGAAGGGGCCGTTCAGCCCAGCGTACGCGCCGACGCTGGTCGGGACGACCTGCACCCGGACCCGGGGCTGCTCGGCGCAGAGCCTGCCGATGTGCCGGAGCTGGTCGCGCATCACCTCGGCACCGCCGACCGGCTGGCGCAGCACCCGTTCGTCCATCACGGCGGTGAACATCGGCGGATCGGGGCGGGTCAGGATCTCCTGCCGGGCCAGCCTCGTCGCCACCTGCTCCTCCACCTGCTCGGCGGTGAGCAGCCCGCCGCTGGCCAGCAGCGCCCGGGCGTACGCCTCGGTCTGCAACAGACCCGGAATCACCGACAGTTGGAAGCACCGGATGTCCGTGGCCTCCTGCTCGGCGACCACCCAGTGCCGGAACCACGGCATCACCAGCCCCGGGCCGAGCACCGCCTGGATGCGTTCCAGCAGGCCACCGGTGTCGAGCACGCCGTCGCAGCGCTTGGCGAACTCCCGGGTCGGGCGGCGCTGACACAGCTCGATCTTCGCCACCAGCGCGGAGGAGAAGTTGATCCGGTGTGCCAGGCCGTCCTGGGAGAGTCCGGCCACGCCGCGAAAGCGGCGTAACTCTCCGGCGAACAGACCGAGTGTGGTGGGTGTGCCAGCTTCAGCCACGGACAGGCTCCTTACCTGCGGATTGTGCAGCCCGGACAACGGACCGGGTGCTCGGATCGACACTTCCGAGAGTAGTCACCTGATCACCAGACTGGAACCTGGGAAACGCGCCCGACGGCAGACCGGAACCCGACCCGGTAGGCCCCCCGCCCCGGGGATCGGCCCGGTGGGCGCCCCGCCCCCGGGGACCGGCCCGCAACTCGTCCTTGCCCGAGCCGGTCCCCGGGTTCCCAGCCCGAGGAGGAGGTCGCGGTCCGATGTGGTCACCGTTGCGGCGCCAACCCGAACCCGTGCGGTACGCCCCGGTGCACCGGCGAAACTGGCGCCGCCTCTGGTGGCGGCACTGTCGTTGCGGTGACCGGTGGCCGTGCCCGGACCGGTTCAACCCGCCGCCGCTGGTCCCGCCGTACCCGTCGGGGCCTCGGATCGGCGCGAACCTGTCGCCCCCGCCTCCCCGCGAGCGGCCGACGAACCGGGGGCCGCTCCGGAGGTTCGATCGGGTCCGGATCGACACCGACGTCGCCGAGCGCTACCGGCCCGGCGCCGACCCGGCGTTGGCTCGGCCAGCGCGGTTGCGAACGTGAACCCGGCGAACCGCCCACCGTCACCTCGGCCGCCGTCACCTCGACCGCACCTGCCGTTACGTCCGTTGTGGCTGTGTCGGACCTGCGGCCAGCCATGGCCGTGTGCGGTGGCGCGTCTGACGCTGCTGGTCGACTACCGCGAGGACCGGGTCGGGCTGCACGTGTACCTCGGTGCGGCACTCTTCGCCGCCACCGCCGACCTTTACCGGCTCAATCCCCACCCCGGCCCCGACCCCGCAGCCCTGTTCGCCCGGTTCCTCGGCTGGTGCCGGCCACGCCGAAGTTGACCCCGGCCAAGCGCAACCCGGCCCGGCCGCTCCCCGCCGACTGGGCCGAGCCGAACCGGTCCCGGACCGACCGGCTCCAGCCCCGGCGGACCGATCCCCGTCCCGGTCGGACCGGAACCGGTCACGGGCGGCTGAGCCGGAACGTCTCCAACTCCTCGCCGCCGTACCAGTCGGTGCGTCGGCCGATCGAGGTCATGCCGAGCCGCCGGGCGACCGCCATCGACGCCTCGTTGCCGGGGGCCACCACGGCGTAGATCTCCGGAACCCCGGCGGCGAAGCCCCGCTCGATCGCGCCCCGGGCCGCCTCGGTGGCGTAGCCGTGCCCCCACGAGTCGGGGTGCAGGTGCCAGCCGACCTCGATGTCGTCGGTCAGCTTCGCCTCGTCGCGTCCGGGGAGTGGCTTCAGCATCACCGTGCCGACGACCCGGCCGTCCTCCCGGCGCTGCACCGCCCAGATGCCGTACCCTGCCGGAAACTCGGCGTTGCGGGCGTGCCACTGGCGAACCCCTTCTTCGGCGCCGGCCGGCTCCCGTAGCGGCAAGGTGGACCGGTTGAAGAACCGGACCACCTCCGGCCGGGAGTACATGTCGAAGACCCGGGCCAGGTCGTCGGGCTCCAACATCCAGTCGCGGACCACCAGCCGCTCGGTCTCGTAGATCGTCGTCACGCGGCCGGATAGTAGTCACCCGGTACCCGGTCGGCCAGCGAATTGGGCGGGCCCGGCGTGACGCCGAGCCCGCCCGTCCGGCCAGCCTGTCTCAGAGGTACTCCATCAACCCGTCACCCGACAGGCGTAAGGCTGAACCGCTGGTTGGTCTGTCCATGACAGTCGTACAACTGGATCTGCGCCCCGTTGGCCGTACTCCACGCATCCAGACACCGCCCGGACTGCACCCCACTGATCGTCCCGTTGGAGTTGACATTCCACTGCTGGTTGGCCTGACCATGACAACCGTAGATCTGCACCGCCGCACCGTTACCAGAACCCGCCGCATCCAGACACATATCGCCGTACACCCGCAACTGCCTGTCCGAGGTGTACGTCCACGACTGGTTCGTCTGCCGGTTGCAGTCGTAGAGCTGCACCCGGGTACCGTTGCTCCGCGACGCGTTCGGCACATCCACACACCGACCCGACTGCGCACCACGAATCTCGGACGCCGAACCCGGCGGCACGGTCGGCGACACGGTCGGAGTCACCGGAGGCGTGGTCGGCGGATTCGTCGGGTTACCGGTGGCCGGCGGGGTGGTCGGCGCCGGGGGCAGCAGCGGGCAGGTGCTGCGATAGGTGACCACGCCGCTGGAGTCCAGCAGCGGGCAGAGGAACTGGCTGTAGCGGCTGTCGTTGTCGACGAACATCTTCAGGAACGGCAGCATGGTCCGAATCATCACGTTGTTGGGCCGGCCGACCATGAACCCGTGATCCGCACCGGCGACCTCCAGGTAGACGCTCTCCGTCGTGGCCGGAAGGCTGTTGTACTGGTTGAGGACCGAGGAGGGGCTCACCACGGTGTCCGCCTGCCCCGCGAACACCATCGTGGGCACCCGGTCGTTGGCCAGGTTCGACGAGGGCAGGAACGGCGCGATCCCGACCGTGGCCTTCAACGACGGACGCCGGATGGCCGCGTTCAGCGCACCGCCGCCGCCCATGGAGTGACCGGACACCGCCAGCCGGTTCGGGTCGACCCGGGTGCGTACCGGACTCTGCTGGGTGAGGTAGTCCAGTGCGGCGAGCAGTTGGGTGCCCCGGGCCTCGTCGAAGTCGTTCCGGCTGTTGGTCTCGATGCCGATCACAACGAACCCGTGGGACGCCAGCCACGGCCCCATCCAGGCCAGCTCGGCGGAGAACAGGGCGGTGTAGCCGGGCGAGATGGCGATTCCGCCGAAGGTTCCCTGACTGGTGTCGGTCGGGTAGTAGATCATGCCACCGGCAAAGCCGTACCCGCCGGGGACGCTGGTCTGGGCGGTGGCGAAGGGCCCGTTCACGGACGCGACGCTGGCCCGGGTGGGATCCGGCCCCCGCTGGTACGGGTTGTCGGCGGCCGACGCCGACCCGGTCGTCACCGCCATGGTGAACAGCCCGAGGGTGAGCGCGATTCCGGCCGCGGCGAGGCTGAGCAGCCAGCTCCGCAGGCCAGGGGACCGGCGATCAGCCCCGACACCCTCCGAGGGTGTGGGATCAATTGCGTGCTGTCGCACTGTCGGTTCCTCCTTGTGGTGGTGGTGATCCTTCTCAGGTGGTGGTGGATTACCGGCGTGCATTGCGCAGTCCGGTTGCCGGGCGGGCTCGGTCCGCGCCGAGCCCGCCCGTCCCCGTCGTCATCCGGTCCTGATCAGCGCTGCAGTGTCAGCAGGCCCGGCCGGTACGGCAGCAGACCGTAGTCGCCACCCGAACTGGGCGATCGCCCCTGGTAGAGCAACTGCAGATTGCAGGCGTCGACCGTCATCGTCTGATCCG